>NZ_CAJKVK010000024.1 GCF_905203285.1 uncultured Succinatimonas sp. | reverse complement strand
CTTAAATAATAAATAATTATTTAGATGAGAATATCTTGATAACAGACAAATAGGGAAGGAAAAAGCAGAGAACAAATAAAAAACCGGGATTGTCGAATATATCCCGGCTGTGAATGAGAAAAACACAAAATTAATCGCGAGTCTTGATGATAGCTCCTAAAGATGATGAGGCAACATTTCTACGGTAGTGGTAGAGATAGCCTTCAACCTTGTTGTCAGGCATGGTAGCGCCTTCTTTGCGGCGTGCCTCGAAGTCAACTTTAGCTTCGATAATGCCGGCATCAACATCAATGGAGATTTCATCGCCGTTTCTTAAGTATTTTATAGGACCGTCATCATAAGCTTCAGGAGTGATGTGCCCTACGAAACAGCCGTTATTTGAGCCGGAGAAGCGGCCGTCGGTAATAACACAGACTTTGCTTCCAAGATTCATTCCGACCAAAAGTTTCATAGCTTTGTACTGTTCAGGCATACCGGGACCGCCGCGCGGACCTGCGTTGCGAATAACAACGACATCGCCTTCGTGAACTTTAAGCGCGCGAATACCATCCAAGGCGTCTTGCTCATTTTCAAAAATAACGGCTTTACCGGTAAATTTATGTGCTTCAGCAGGAATTGCCGAAGGTTTGGTAACCGCACCTTCAGGAGCAAGATTGCCGTGGAGAATGGCAATACCGCCCCATTTGTGAACCGGATTGTCGATAGCATGAATGACGTCACGATTGCGGTTTTCAAAAAACTCCAAGTTTTCTTTTAGAGTCTTGCCGGTGCAAGTAACGTTATCAAGATATAAAACCGACTGCATTTCTTTCATGACAGCAGGGACACCGCCGGCTTCATAGAAATCAAGCAAGGTATAGGCGCCTGCCGGGATCATGGCTACAAGGTGCGGAGCTTCTAACGCAGCTTTACCGAAATCATCGATAGTAAAATCAACTCGTGCTTCATAGGCGATGGCAAGCATATGTAAAACGGCATTGGTAGAGCCGCCGATGGCGGAGTTAACGCGAATTGCGTTCTCAATGGTTTTACGGTTTACCACATCACGCGGCTTTATGTCTTTTTTAACTAAATCGACTACAGCAAAGCCTGAGTTGAAAGCTGCTTGCATTCTTTGTGAGTAAACAGCTGGAATTGCGGCGGTGCCGGGTAAGGCCATGCCCATGGCTTCAGCCAGACAGCACATGGTGTTGGCGGTACCGAGCATTGCGCAAGAACCGATTGTCGGTACAGCGTTGTTTTCAAGCCAATCAAATTCTTTTTGTGTGATTTTTCCTGATTTTAAAGCACCTTCTGACTGCTGAATAATCGAGTGATCGATGTATTCGCCGCCGTAGGGGTTATTTTGCTTCATACGTCCCGGTAATGCAGGACCTCCGTTTACGAAAACGGATGGAATATTGACGCGCAATGCGCCTAAAAGCATACCCGGTACAATTTTATCGCAAGATCCTAACAATACGAGACCGTCAAGGCGATGAGCCTGAACCATGGTTTCAATATCGTTGGCAATATCTTCACGACCCGGCAGAATATATTTCATGCCGTCATGCGCCATTGCGATTCCGTCACAGGCACCGATGGTCCCGAACTCAAGCGGGGTACCGCCTGCAGCGTAAATTCCTTCTTTAACACGCTTGGTCATGTCTTTTAACACGACGTGACCAGGGCAGATATCGTTAAAGGCGTTAACGACACCGATGAGCGGTTTTTTAAGTTCTGCATCGGTATAACCGCCAGCTTTGTATAGTGCGCGGACATTGGCCCACTCAGGACCTTGCATAATATCTTGACTGCGCATTTTTATCTCCTATGAAAAAAACAGCAGGACATGCCTGCTGTTTTTTTAAGTTATACATAAACTCTTACTTCATTAAATCAGGCAGGAACATAACGATGTCCGGGATGAAGGTAATGAGCATCAAGTCTATGAGCATGATCAAAATGAACGGTACGATACCTTTCAAAATAACTTCCATTGAGGAATCGGAAATTCGTGAAGCCACGAAGAGGTTGATTCCTAAAGGCGGAGTAATGAAGCCGATTGCCAAGTTGGTAACCATGATAAGGCCGAAATGGATCGGATCAAGACCGATAGAGGTAGCTACCGGCAAGAGGATCGGAGCCAAAACCAAGATGGCCGGAGTGGTATCCATGAAGCAGCCGACAATGAGCAAAATCAAGTTGATAAGGAGCAGAATGACGATCGGGCTGTCGGAAACAGTCATCATCATCTGGGTTACCATGGTCGGGATTTGCTCAATGGTGATGATCTTGGTAAATGCGGTAGCGCATCCCAAGATAACCATGGTGGTTGCGGTGGTGGAGCATGAAGTACTGATTGCCTTAATTAACTTTTTAGGAGGCAATTCGCGGTAAATAAAAGCACCGCAGATATAGGCATAAATTGCAGCAACTGCAGCAGCTTCGGTCGGGGTGAAGAGACCTGTGTAAATACCGCCTAAGATGATTACCGGGTTAATTAATGCCCATTTTGCTTCCCAGGTTGCGGCCCAGGCTTTCTTACCGTCAAACGGTTCTTTTGAACCGGTGTAACCGTGCTTCTTGGCAAACCAATAGCAGTAAGCAATGAGGGAGAAGCCGATTAAGAAGCCGGGGAAGAAACCGCCCATGAAGAGGGAGGTAACGGAAGTACCGGTGGAAACACCGAAAATAACCATCGGAATTGACGGCGGAATAATAACACCGATTGAGCCTGCGGTTGCGACTAGAGCTAGAACGAATGAACGGTCATAGCCGAGCTTTAACATGGTCGGAATTACCATGGTACCTACTGCGGCTACGGTTGCAGGACCGGATCCTGATACTGCAGCGAAGAACATGCAGACTAAAACGGTAACGATGGCTAAACCGCCGGTAATACGGCCGAAGAACACGTTGCAGACGTCAAGAATACGGCGAGATACGCCACCAGCGCCCATCAAGTCACCTGCCAAAATGAACAAAGGAATAGCAAGGATCGGGAAGGAGTCGCAGCTGGTGATTAATGCCTGCGGAATGGAGGTTAAGCTTAAGGTGTCGCCAACCACCAAAGCAAACATACTGGATACGCCCAAGGCGATACCGACAGGTACGTTGAGAATTAACAGAACGATAAGGGCGATTAATAGAGTCAGACCTACCATAATTTATTCTCCTTATAAATTCTCAAGGTCAGGCTCTGCCGGATCTTCATACGGATCGCCTAAATGTTTAATACGGTAAATAATAGTCTGTACTTCGCGAATGGCGGTTAAAGCAAACCCGACGCACGGAGCGGAGTAAACTATCCACATCGGGATCTGCATAGCAGGTGAAAGCTGACCGAGCATATACTGACGGACGGCAAGACCCCAGGCAAAATAAACGATAACAATTGAGAAGATCAAGAAAATGCAGTCACCGATAATTACCACGTAACGGCGCCATGCTTTAGGGAAGAAATAAAGGCCGGCATCAATCTTGATGTGACGCATAACTTTAGCGCCGTAGCTGATACCGATATAAACAAGCCATACGAACATGTAGCGGGCTAATTCTTCGGACCAGGACAATGATGCGTGCATGCAGTAACGCATGAAAACCTGAATGCCGAGAACGATAGTGAGAACGGACATCAGCGTAATGCAGATGAACATCTCAAGCTTCTCATCAAGTAACTTAAGTAATTTCATAATTATTATCCGAACTACAGAAAAAGTGGCCATTTTTTAATGACCACTTTTTGGTGTCAAGAAAAGGATTAGTACTCTTTGTTGAGGATCTTATCCAAGAGTTCAGGATGTTCCATCTTCTCGCGGACTAAGTCGTAAACTTTGCCGTCGATGGCCATCTGACGCCACTGATCCTTTTCAGCATCGGTAACTTCGATAACTTCACAGCCTGCATCCTTGAATTTCTGTACGGATAAGGCGTTAAGCTCGGTAGCGCGAGCGCGCTGTGCGGTCTGGTAAGCAGCTGCTGCCTTGAGTAAAGCCTGCTGTAAATCGGGCTCGAGTGAGTCAAAGCGAGCCTGGTTGATGTACAAGCAGTGCGCGCTGAATACGTGACCGGTCAATGAAATGTAGTGCTGAACTTCATAGAGCTTGTTGGAGTCGATAATGGAAAGCGGGTTTTCCTGAGCGTCAATGGTGCCCTGCTGCAGTGCGGAGATAACCTCGGTGAAGGCCATCGGGGTCGGGTTAGCACCGTAGGTACGCCACAAGGCGATCTGAATTTCGGTTTCCATTACGCGCAGTTTCTGTCCTTTAACGTCGGCAGGAAGCTTAACCGGAACTTTGTTGTTGGTGTAGTGACGGAAGCCGTTTTCAAGGGCGGCTAAGTATTTAAGACCTTTTTTCTCGGACTGTTTATTGATTGAAAGACCTAATTCGCTGTCCATGCATTTCCATGCTTCATCCATGGTGTTGAAGAGGAACGGGGCGTCCCAAACATAGAGGTCAGGGATCATGGAAGCCAAAACTGAAGGCATAGTCTGAACCATGTCGATATCACCTAAAATGGTGGATTCGGTTACGACACGGTCATCACCCAACATATTGTCAGGGAAGTGCTTAATTATAAGGCGACCACCGGATTCTTTACTGGCGACATCCATGAAAACTTGAGCTGCGTCTTTTGAAGGCTGATTGGTAACGTTGGCAAAACGTAAGGTTACGGTGTCAGCAGCCATTGCTGAAGTGGCAGTCATGACTGCAGCGGCAACGCCGACCATTACGCCTAACATTTTAATTTTTTTCATATGCAAAACTCCGGTTAGTGATATTTTCATAACATTAAAAGCAATTAGCTTTAATGGAAACATTATAGAAATGACAGTAAAAAAAATAATTCGAAGAATTATCAAAATTTGACTTTTGCCACAGAGATATCAGATGTCGATGCATAATTTGTGAAGTGGATCATATTTGAAATATTTTTTATCTGTGCTCGCAATACCTTGTAAATACTGGCTTTGCTTAAGTTTATTTGTCTTGTATGTTAGATTTTCTGTTTTGCACTAAAACAAAACAGATCTGATGTTTAATTCAATTCTATGTTTTAAATTGATTTTTTTAATCTGCGTTTTTTTTAAGTAAAAAATGAAAGATTTATATCATTTTGCCTAAATAAAAGAATTTTCATAAAAGAAGACATATATAAGGTTATTAAAAAATAATAAGATTTGTTTTAAATAAAAAATACTCGATAATATAATGATTAATTATATAAGCAAGATTTGCAGGATATTAAGTAAGGTATAACGCATGGATATAAAAGTAGAAGAGACTGAGAACGTCAAGTCTTTATCCGAAGTTACTGCAGACACAATAGTACAGCACATTATCAATGAGGGGCTCGGTAAAGGCGACAAGCTTCCCAAGGAAAAAATTTTATGTGAATTGCTAGGTGTGGGGCGTTCTACTTTACGTGAGGCTGTCAGAATGCTTGCATCGCGCAATATTTTGATAGTTAAGCACGGTTCAGGAATATATGTGAGTGATAAGCCCGGCGTCTCTCAAGATCCTCTGGGGTTTACTTTTGTTAAGGATAAAAAGCGCTTGATTCATGATCTTGTCGAGTTTCGCATGATGCTTGAACCAAGGGTAGCAGCACTTGCGGCACAAAACCGTACTAAAGAGCAGCTTGCCAAGCTTGAAGCGCAAGCTGCCGTGGTTGATGAGTTAATTTCCCAGGGAAAGTCACATGCTCAGGCAGACTCCGTATTTCATTCGCTGCTTGGTGAAATGAGCGGAAACAGTGTACTGCCTAATCTTGAACCGATTATTTTTAAAGCTATTGATTTGTTTATTGACCTTTCACAGTCAAAATTATCTCATGACACTATAGGAGAGCATAGGGCTATTGTGGAAGCAATTAAGGCCGGTAAATCAGTGGATGCCAGTGATGCGATGATTGCTCATCTGCTTAATAATAAAAACTATATTATGAAAGTATTGGAACACGAAAAATTTTAACAATATATGCCAGAAGTCCCCACCCTATAGGTGGGGGAGTAAGTCACTTAAGACAAGAAATATAAAAAAGGAGAACGTAACGTTCTCCCAAAAATGCCCTCTTGTTATCAAAGAGGGCCAAAGGACACCAAAAACTGTATTAAAGTTTGTTGACCGGGCAACGAGCCTTTTCACCTAAAACGCCACGAACTGCTTCTTCAGCGCACTTGGTCTTAAGATCGGATGCTGCCTGTACGGAGTACCATGCCATATGCGGAGTGATAACGATGTTCGGAGCGCTGCGCAGAGGGCTGTCGGCCTCAAGAGGCTCTTTGCAGGTTACGTCAATACCGGCACCGCCTAAATGACCTGACTTTAATGCGTCAGCCAAAGCAGCTTCATCGACCAAACCGCCACGGGCTACGTTAATAAGCATTGCACCTTTCTTCATTTCGCCGAAGGTCTTGGCGTTCATCATCTTAGCGTTCTGAGCATTTAAGCCGCAGTGTAATGAAATAACGTCAGCGTTCTTAAGAACTTCTTCTTCAGAGCAGCAAGTGATGTAGGAATATTCAGGGTTGCTCTTGACGTGATCGGTATAAATATCATAGCCGATTACTTTGCAGCCTAATGCGTGGACGCGGTGAGCAAAAGCAAGACCGATACGACCTAAACCGATAATGCCGACAGTGATGGTGGACAAACGGGCGATAGGGGCCATTTCGGCATAATCCCATCTGCCTTCTTTAACTTGGGTATTGGCTTGGCAGACTTTGCGGGTAATTGCCATCATAAGAGCCAAAGCCTGATCGGCAACTTCGAAAGTACCGTAATCGGGAACGTTGCAAACCTGAACGCCGTGCTTGGTGGCGGCAACTAGATCGACATTGTCAACGCCTACGCCGTAACGGACAACAGTTTTTAAAGTCGGGATTGCGGAGAAGACTTTATCGGTCAAAGGAGCGTACTGGTTGCAGACTGCGACTGCGCCCTGGCAATTGGCGATAACGTCATCTTCAGTTTTGCACTGAACCAATTTGTAAGCGATTCCGGCTTTGTCGAAAACGGCTTTTTCTTCGTTGATGTTGGCGTGATCGCAATCGGTAATGAAAATCTTAGTATCTGCCATGATAAAACCTTCAAAAATTAAGGAGTTGGGTTAAAACTAACAGCTTTAAATCTGTAATTTCCTGATATTAACGGAAATTAAGTATTGTAAAGCCGTCAATAGATCTGATGAGTTATATTATTAATTAAAAATGATGAAATTGGACAAGATCCTTTTGTAATTGTGATTTATGCACACTTTTTTTAATTTTTTCTACAGGATTGGAAGTTGCGTGATTTTTTAATATAAGAAAAAAGAGAAAAAATTTTTTACGAGAGATCTGATGATGTAAAGATAGACAAGCCGCAACATTGATAGTGTTGCGGCTTTAAAGAATATTAGGATTTATTTTGAGTTTTTCTTGTCAGAAGACGCTGTTTTATTTTTGGTTTTTTCCGTGTAAAGCTTTGATTCAAGCTGTTGCAGGTATGTATGAATAGCAATTTGGCTTCGTACCGGAACGGCATTTTCACCTGCTTTTACATATTCGTTCTTCTGATCTTTATCTAAAATTCTGGCTTTTTGATTATCGTTGCACTGGATACGGAAAATAGTATTGATGCGATCTCTAAGATCGGCATCAAGCACGGGGGCACCGACTTCAATGCGGTAATCAAGGTTACGCGTCATCCAATCTGCAGAAGAAATATAAAGTTCAGGGTTATTGTTATTGCAGAAAATCATGACACGAGGATGCTCTAAGAATCTGTCTACGATTGACGTAATGTAGATATTGTCGGAAAGACCTTCAATTCCCGGGCGTAATGAGCACATACCGCGAACCACGGCACGGATTTTAACTCCGGACTGCGATGCTTTGTAGAGACGATCGATTATTCCTAAATCAACCAAATTGTTTACTTTAAAATTGATGTAGGAAGGAAGCCCCGTAAGAGCATTTTCAATTTCGCGATCGATCATAGCGTAGATACGCTTTCTTGCGTTAATTGGGGACACAAGCAGATTTGAAAAGTGCGGACGAGTATAAGGATACTCGATAAATTCAAAGACATTCTCAACTTCAGCGGTAATTTGCGGGTTGACGGTAAAGAGCGCAAAGTCGGTATAAATCTTTGCGGTTTTTTCATTGAAATTACCGGTACCGATATGTGCATAACGTACGGTTTGACCGTTTTCTTTTCTGGTGATAAGGCACAATTTGGAATGAATTTTCAAAGTCGGCAGACCGAAAAGAACTTTTACTCCGGCATTGGTTAAACGGGCGGCCCATTGAATATTGTTGGCTTCGTCAAAACGGGCTTTTAATTCAACTACTACGGTTACGCGCTTGCCGTTATTGGCGGCGTCAATAAGTGAATCGATAACGCGGCTGTTTGAAGCTACGCGGTAGATATTTATCTTTATAGATCTTACTTTAGGATCGTATGAAGCTTGGCGCAGTACTTCAGTAAAGTACTCAAAAGAATAGTACGGATAATAAAGAAGAATATCCTTTTGGGCGATAGCTTCAAAAGGTGTGGGGGCAAGATCAAAAGCGGTTGAATGTATCGACGGCAAAGAAGAGTTTTCCATGTCGTCGCTGCCGACGCTTGGGAATGATAAAAAGTCTTTGAAATTATGGTAGCGATTGCCCGGCATTAATGAGTCGATTTCGCTCATTTTTAATTTGCCCGCCATAAATTCCACAATATCTTTAGGCATTGCTCTGTCATATGCAAAGCGTACCGGTTTGGCGTTTAATCGCTGTTTTAATGAATCGGACATGGTTTCAAGTACGCCTTTATCGACTGAACTTTGCAGATCGTATTCTGCATCACGATTCATTTTGATTGAGTAGGCTTCAATGTTGTCGTAATCAAAATATCCTTTAAATATCGTATCAAGTCCGATACGGATAACGTTATCAAGGAACATGAGGGTTGTTTCTCCCTCAGTATCCGACGGCATGCGGATAAAACGCGGAACGGTATCTGACGGAATTTCGATTAAGGCGTAGGTATCGCCTTTTTTATTGAACATCTTGACCAGAAGATAGGTATATTGATCTTTTAAAAAAGAAACAAGATCTATATTCTCAGTGACGATAACGGGTCTTATATGTTTTAAGACATGACGCTTAAAATAGGATGTAATCCATTTTTTTTGTTCTTCGTTAATCTGGGTTTCGTCTTTTAGGAAAATTTTCTTTTTGGCAAGCTCTTCTAAAAGATCGTTATAAATTTTGTTCATGATCTTTTGATAATCGCTTGTCGTACTTTGTACTTTGCGCAAAAGCTTAGCTGTTTCTTCGCTGTTGCCTTTTTCTTTGTTGATAATGATCTGGCGTTTTAAATCAGCAACTCTTACCTTGAAGAATTCATCCTGATTGCTTGAATAAATGCCTAAAAATCTGACACGCTCGATTAAAGGAACCGACTTGTCGGAAGCTTCTTGTAAGACACGGGCGTTAAAGGAAAGCCAGCTGATTTCCTTAGGGATATAAGTATTCATATTTTCCATAGCAGTAAAATTTCCGGTTCTCTTATTATATAGATGCGTTACAGATAAAACTTTGCTGTACTTAAAAGCTTTTATTGCTTTTAAGACAAAAACATCATAATTATAGATATTGATTGTTAAGTAAAAATTAATTTAAGGATTTTTCTTATCTATAGAGCTATCAGTATTGGTTTTGTTTGAATCTGAATTCTCTGAGATAGCTTCTTGCTCTTCCTCTTTGGTTAGTTGTAAAAAAGCATAGGAAGAAGGATTAGTGAGATTATAAAGAGATTGTCTTGCGGTTATGCTGCCAAGGCGAGCTGCGTATTCAAGCAGTTTGGCTCCTATAGGCAGAGTTTCTTTTCTTTGAATAAAAATTCTGCCGGCGCGCTCATATCCGCTTTCCGGTCCTTCAATATTAATCACTCTTTGCAGCCAGAAAGCACCTTCTGCCAAGTTGCCGTTTATATAAAAAGCCCGGGAAATTCTTGCCGCTTGCCCGGGTCTTGTGATCATGGCGTTAAATGCTGAAGGATCCCCAAGACGCAGCGCTTTTTGTGCGCATTTCTCAAAAGCACGGTTGGCATCTTTTTCCTGAAGAGTGTAAGGCTCAGGATAATTTTTATCCCGGTAGCTTTTTTTATAGCGCTCAATAATGGACGGAAGATTGCTTATGTCGCCTTTTACGCATAAGTTGGCATCATCTATGAATTTTTTTTCTAAGTCACTTTTTTGCAATACTTCTTTATGATCGGTCTTATTTTTAATATTTTCATTGGTTTCGTCTTGGATAGAGCATCCTGAAAGGATGCTCATCATGCAACCAAATAAGACAGCAAGAACGCTTTGTGACTTATTTTTTAACATTGATGTTTATTCTTCTGATTCAATTTCGGTACTGTCTTTATCGACATTATTTGTACCGCTTGATGCTTTAAGAATTTTATCAAGAGAAATTTTACTTACGTCTGTTGACGGTTCATTAAAGCTTGCAGGTTTTTCAAAATCACCTGAAATATCAATTAAGGTTGCACCGCTGAATAAGACAATAAGATTTTTTATCTGAGGATCATCCCAACCTTCTCTGAAATAATGCACGTAGTACCATCTTGAATTATCAAAAGGATCTACGAGCATAGGGGTTCCTAAAATAAAACGCACTTGTTCGGCGGACATTCCGTAATGTAATTTATTGATGTTTTCCTGTTCAACGAAATTGCCTTGAGCTAAATCGGCACGGTAGGCACAGCCTGAGGAAAAAACCGCCAAAGAGGCAAGCAGGCTTGAAATTAATAAGAATTTACGAGAACGCATAAAATTAAACCTTAAATTAACTATCAGCATTTTAGCAAAAAATATAGTCCGTCACTTGAAATTAAAAAAACACATCCCCATTTGTTAAGCAAAATGATTTTTGCAAAATTCATTCTGTTTTTATTTGACTTAATGTTTGTTTTTAAGTTTTTTAATTTACAGAGTTCAATTTTGCGGCAAAAGTCTTAATTAAGACTGATGGATAATAATCATCGTGAGGATTTGAAATGACTGAGGAAAAGCAGCCTGAAGAAATGAATGTTAAAGCTGAAGCACAAGTTCAAGAGACGAAGGCTCAGCCTGATGAAGATGTCGTTTTGCAGCAGGGAGAAGAGGTGGTTAAAGCTGATGCTTCTTCACAAGAGCAAAATGCAGGACAGGAAGAGGCACAAGCTAAAGAAGATCCTCAGGTCACAATTGCTGCTCTTAAGTCACAGCTTGAAGTTTTGGCCAAACAGGCATTAAGCGATAAAGAAAAAATGCTGCGTGCCGTTGCTGAGGCTGATAATTCAAGAAAAAGAGCGGAAGCTGACGTGGAGCGCGAGCGCAAATATGCTTTGGAGAAGTTCGTTAAAGCATTAATTCCGGTAGTTGATTCTCTTGATATGGCACTTGAGGCAGGAAAGAGCAAGTCCGAAAATGCGCAAGATGCTATGGTTCAAGGTGTAGAAGCTACTTTGCGTTTATTTTTAAAAGAACTTTCAACTTTTGGCGTTGAAAGAATTGATCCGGTAGGCGAGCCTTTTGATCCTAACGTTCATCAGGCTATTTCCATGATTCCAAGCAAGGATGTAAAACCTAACTGCATTGTTTCTGTGATGCAAAAAGGCTTTATCTTAAACGGACGCGTTGTCCGCCCTGCAATGGTTATGGTGGCAAGAGCCGCGGAATAAAAAATGAAACGGGGACTTGAATTTTAGTTTTTAGTCTCCATATTCAGTAGCAGAAAGATTTGAATCCGTCTCCAAATAAAACAATAAAGACGGTATTAATTAGCGGAGAAATTAAATTATGGGAAAGATTATCGGTATTGACTTAGGTACTACCAATTCATGCGTTGCCGTACTTGACGGTGATAAAGTACGTGTACTGGAGAATTCAGAAGGTCGCCGTACAACTCCTTCCATCGTTGCATATGCTGAAGACGGCGAGATTTTGGTTGGTGAGGCAGCAAAGCGTCAGGCTGTTACCAATCCTAAGAACACATTGTTTGCAATTAAGCGTTTAATCGGTCGTCGTTATGATGATGCCGAAGTTCAGCGTGATATTTCCATCATGCCGTTTAAGATTATTAAGGCAGATAACGGTGATGCTTGGGTAGAAGTTAGAGATAAGAAATTAGCTCCTCCTCAGATTTCAGCTGAAGTCTTGAAGAAGATGAAGAAGACTGCTGAGGATATTTTAGGTGAGGAAGTTACCGAGGCCGTTATTACCTGCCCGGCTTACTTTAATGATTCACAGCGTCAGGCAACTAAGGATGCAGGACGTATTGCCGGACTTGATGTAAAGCGTATTATCAACGAACCGACTGCCGCTTCAATCGCTTACGGTGAGGATAAGGCAAAGGGTGAACAGAAGATTGCCGTTTATGACTTGGGCGGCGGTACTTTTGATATTTCTATCATTGATATTGATGAAGTTGACGGTGAAAAGACTTTTGAAGTTTTGGCAACTAACGGTGATACTCATTTAGGCGGTGAAGATTTCGATAATCGCATCATCAATTACTTAGTTGATGAGTTTAAGAACGAGCAGGGCGTTGATTTGCGTCAGGATCAGCTCGCATTGCAGCGTTTGAAGGAAGCTGCCGAGAAGGCTAAGATTGAGTTGTCTTCATCCCAGCAGACTGATGTCAACTTGCCGTACATTACTGCTGATGCAACTGGTCCTAAGCACATGAACATCAAGATCACTCGTGCAAAACTCGAGTCCTTGGTTGAGGATTTGGTTACCAAGACTTTGGATCCGGTTCGTACCGCTTTGAAGGATGCCGGTTTGTCACCGAGCGACGTTGATGACGTTCTTCTTGTCGGCGGTCAGACCAGAATGCCGATGGTTCAGAAACTTGTTGCTGATTTCTTCGGTAAAGAACCGCGTAAAGATGTTAACCCGGATGAGGCCGTTGCTATCGGTGCTGCAATTCAGGGCGGTGTTTTGTCAGGAACCAAGAAAGACGTATTGCTCCTTGACGTAACTCCGTTGTCCTTGGGTATTGAGACTTTAGGCGGCGTGATGACTACTCTTATTGAGAAGAACACCACTATCCCGACCAAGAAGTCACAGGTATTCTCAACTGCTGAAGACAATCAGCCTGCCGTAACTATTCACGTATTGCAGGGTGAGCGTAAGCGTGCTGCCGATAACAAGTCTTTAGGTCAGTTTAACCTTGAGGGTATTGCTCCCGCTCCGCGCGGAATCCCTCAGATTGAAGTTACTTTCGATATTGATGCCGACGGTTTGATTCACGTATCTGCCAAAGATAAGAATACCGGTAAAGAGCAGAAGATTACCATTAAGTCTTCATCCGGTCTTTCTGAGGAAGATATTAAACGTATGGTTCGCGAGGCTGAAGAGCATTCTGCCGAAGATAAGAAGTTTGAAGAGCTTGCAACTGCACGTAACCGTGCCGATGCAACCGCTCACGCAATGCGTAAGCAGCTTCAGGATGTTGGTGCTAATGTCTCAGCTGATGATAAGGCAAAAGTAGAGAAAGCTTTAAGCGAGCTTGAACTTGCAATCCGCGGCGATGACAAGGACAAGATCGAAAATGCCGAAAAGGCTGTTTTGCAGGCCGGTCAGACCTTAATGCAGGCAGCTCAGGCTCAGGCCCAGGCCCAGCAGGCTTCACAGCAGCAGGCTAATGCAGGAGCCGGTGCTCAGGGCGATCAAAAGAAAGACGATGTCGTTGATGCTGAGTTTGAAGAAGTAAAAGACGACAAGAAGTAATCTATATAAAGATAGATGACTAAACTAAAGGCAGGAGTTTAAAGCTTCTGCCTTTAACAATATATGCCGGAAGGCTCTATCCTCTTTAGGGTGGGGATGAAAGGCACAGAGCAGTCCACCTAACTTTGGTGTACTACAATAAAAACAGGCTTATTGTATAGCCTGAACCGCAGGACTTGCGGGGATAGCTCGTTGATACTGGCACCGACAGGTGTCTTGAGCGAGAAGAAGCCCCGCCTTCTTGAAGTCGGGGGAGTAAGTCACTCTCTTGGTATTTTTTTTAGTCTTGTCTACATTTGGATGACGATAAGTTTTAGAGGGATATATGGCAGACAAACGTGATTATTATGAAGTGCTGGGGGTTGCAAAAGATGCAGATGAGGCAACCATTAAGCGCGCGTTCAAACGCCTTGCCATCAAGTATCACCCCGATCACAACAAAGATCCTGATGCCGGAGAAAAATTCCGTGAAATAAATGAAGCGTATCAGGTTTTATCCGATCCGCAAAAACGCCAGGCTTATGATCAGTTCGGATTTGAAGGAGTTAACGGTCAAGGAGCCGGCGGCGCCGGTTTTAGTAATGCGGATTTTTCTGACATCTTCGGAAATTTCGGCGATATTTTCGGTGACATTTTCGGCGGAGCAGCCGGCGGAAGAGCAAGACGCGGTCCTCAAGTGGTACCGGGAAATGATTTGCGTGTCCGCTTGACTCTTACACTTGAAGAAGCAGTTCGCGGAGTTACTAAGAAAATTAATATTAAGACTCGCGTACGCTGTGAAAAGTGTAACGGTACCGGTGGTACCGGCAAGAAAACTTGCCCTACTTGCCATGGTAGCGGACAAGTTCACATGCGTCAGGGCTTTATGAGTATTGCTCAGATTTGCCCTCAATGTCATGGAACCGGTGAGATAATTGAAAATCCTTGCCCTGAATGCCAGGGTACCGGAAGAGTCGAAAAGACTAAGATGCTAAGCGTCAATATCCCGGCAGGAGTTGACGTCGGAGATCGCATTCGTCTTCAAGGAGAGGGCGAGGCCGGACTTAATGGAGCTCCTTCAGGAGATTTATACGTTGTCGTTGATGTTAAACCGCATAATATTTTTGAGCGTGACGGTAACGATCTTTCCTGTGAGGTTCCTGTAAGCTTTACCACTGCCGCTTTAGGCGGTAAGGTTGATGTCCCGACATTAGACGGACGCGTTACTGTTTCTGTTCGCCCCGGAACACAAACCGGTACAATTATGCGTCTTGCCGGCAAGGGTGTGAAATCGGTGCGCAGCAGTACAAAAGGTAATTTATACTGCAGGATTATTGTAGAGACTCCGGTAAATCTTACTGCGTATCAAAAGGATTTGTTGGCAAAATTTGAGGCTTCTTTAAACGGAGAAGAAAACGGTAAGGAAATTGATCCGCAGGCTCAAGCTGCGGCACGATCCTCGCATACTCCTAAAAGTGAAGGATTCTTAAATAAAGTTAAGAAATTCTTTGATGACATAGCTAAATGATCCCTTTTTTATGCCTTTGATATAGGAAAGGGAAAATGGTAGACTTAACAGCATAAAAGATTGAGTTCAATCTTAAAGTTTTATGTTTTATGGCGTCCTTTATGGGACGCTTTATTTTTAAGGAAAAAGTAATGGAACAAACCCCGATGACCGCTCGCGGTGAGATGCTCTTACGTAAAGAGCTGGAGCGTCTGAAGCTGGTTGAGCGCCCGCGTATCGTCGCTGCAATTGCTGAGGCTCGCAGTCACGGTGATTTAAGTGAAAATGCAGAGTATGATGCTGCAAAAGAAGAACAGGGATTGTGCGAAGCTCGGATTAAAGATATCGAAGCTAAGCTTGCCACCGCCAACATCATTGATGTAACAAAATTAAAGCCGGCAGGCGGCGCTCCGCTGAAAGTCGTATTCGGCTGCACGGTTACGGTTATTGATGTTGATACCGATAAAGAAGTGACTTACAAGATAGTAGGTGAGGATGAGGCTGATATCCAGTCAAATTTAATCTCCTATAAGACACCTATTGCCAAAGGTCTTTTAGGTAAAATAGAGGGTGATGAAGCGCAGATTAATATTCCGCGCGGTCAAGTTACTTACGAAATTGCCGAAATAAAATACGAAAATTAATTTTGGTAAAAGGCGTCATTTTTTTGGCGCTTTTTTTTTTCTATGCTAAAAAAATTTCTTTTTTCATTACTGTTCCTTTTCCCATTGGCGTCTTTTGCAGATGTGGGAGCAAATTGTACTTTTAAAGGTATTCTTTTGTACGGTAAGGTAAAAATAGTCAATGCTTTTGCCGATATTAAAGTGAAAAAGGTAAATTCTTTTCCTGATTTGAAGGTTAAATTCGTGTCATCTTTCCCTGATTCATGCGGAAAGTGGCAAATAGTAAATGCGTTCCCTGATTTTACGGTACAGTTTGTTAACGCTTTTGAGGATGTCAGTATTAAAGAAGTTTCAGCGTTCCCTGGGATAAATTAAAACCCGAAAGTGAACTCTACTTAGTACAGTTCAAAGTCGGGTTTTAATTGAAGAGGTAGAAAAGAAAAAGCTTAACTAGCGAGGAAGAATGAATCTGCTTTCTTCTTTTCTTTGTCTGAATAAAGTTGCGACTCTTCCTACAACCTGAACCAATTCGGCGTTGACGGCTTGAGCTGCCTGAGCGGCTTGTTCTTTGCGTCCTTCACCTGCGTTGAGTTTGATTTTAACAAGCTCATGGTGCTCAATTGTGCTGTCAAGCTCTTTGATGACAGCCTCGGATAATCCGTCATTTCCTAAAAGGATAAGAGGATTTAAGGCATGAGCCTGAGCTTTTAAAAATTGGCGCTGACGTGAATTTAACGGCATATGTTTTGATCCTGAGATGAAAAAATTAAGCGTATTGTACACAAAAGCCAGTCTTATTATTATATTAAATCATCATTATTTGTATAATAAGTAAATTGTCTTACGACTTTATATTATAAATTAAGGATTTTCATGCCGGCACGTAAAAGAACCGCCAGTCAGACAAGATGGCTTCAGGAGCATTTTTCCGACCCTTATGTAAAAGAAGCACATAAGCGCGGATTAAGATCCCGTGCCAGTTTTAAGCTTGAAGAACTGCAAAAACGCGATCGCCTTATAAAAGCAGGAAATATAGTGGTCGATTTAGGAGCCGCTCCCGGAGGTTGGTCGGAGTTTGCAGTTAAATGCGTCGGAGAAAAAGGTAAAGTTATTGCCTGTGATATTTTGCCTATAAGACCGATTCGAAATGTGACCTTTTTACAAGGCGACTTTAGGGATGAAGCTGTGTTTTTAAAGCTTTATTCCATGATTGGCGTCGGTGCGGACGTCGTTTTGTCCGACATGGCTCCAAACATGTCGGGAACTACGGCAATTGATCAGCCGCGCGCTATGCTTTTATCAGAGCTTGCTCTTGATATGGCGCGACGCGTGCTTAGAATCGGCGGCTCTTTTGTTGTAAAAGTTTTCACAGGAAGCGGCTCTCAGGAATATCTTGCCGAGTTAAGAAAAGATTTTTCCGTGGTTAAAGTAAGAAAACCTGATGCGTCACGCGATCGCTCGCGTGAGGTATATATGGTAGCGACCGGGTTTAAAGGACATCCTTTAAACGGGGTAGCTCCTGACAAGTTTGATGAAGCCGATGACAAAATCGGTAATTAATAAAGGGGAATTATGGCCAAGAACCTTATATTGTGGCTGGTTATTGCCGTTATCTTGATGTCTCTCTTTGATTCTTTTACGACAAGAGAGTCGACCGGACGAACTATGGACTATACGACTTTCGTACGTGAGGTCGAACAAGATCAAATTCAGGAAGCTGTTTTTGACGGTCAGGTTATTAACGGAATAAGACGCAGCGGTGAGACTTTTGTTACCGTTATGCCTATTCACGATAACGCTATTTTAAATACTTTGATTTCTCATAATGTGAGAACTTCAGGCACCAAACCCGAGGAAACCAGTCTTCTTACTTCCATTTTGATTTCCTGGTTCCCGATGTTGCTTTTAATCGGTGTGTGGATTTATTTTTCACGCCAAATGCAGGGCGGAGGAAAAGGCAATCCTTTGTCTTTTGGTAAAAGCAAGGCTAAGCTCTTAGGCGAAAATCAGATTAAGACAACTTTTGCCGACGTCGCAGGCTGTGATGAGGCCAAAGAAGACGTTGAGGAACTGGTTGACTTCTTAAAGGATCCGTCAAAGTATCAGAAGTTAGGCGGACGTATTCCGCGCGGCGTTTTGATGGTAGGCCCTCCCGGTACCGGTAAAACTTTGCTTGCCAGAGCGATTGCCGGTGAAGCAAAAGTTCCGTTCTTCTCGATTTCAGGTTCTGACTTCGTTGAAATGTTTGTCGGTGTCGGTGCTTCACGCGTCCGTGATATGTTCCAGACCGCAAAAAAGAACGCCCCTTGCATTATTTTTATTGATGAAATTGATGCCGTCGGTCGTAAGCGCGGTGTAGGATTGGGCGGCGGACATGATGAACGTGAACAGACCTTAAACCAGCTGCTTGTTGAAATGGACGGTTTTGAAGGTTTTGAGGCAGTTATCGTGATTGCTGCTACAAACCGCCCTGACGTTTTGGATCCGGCTTTGTTGCGTCCCGGACGTTTTGATCGCCAGGTGGTAGTAGGTTTACCTGACGTTCGCGGTCGTGAACAGATTTTGAAAGTTCATATGCGTAAAGTTCCTTTGGGTGCTGATGTTGATGCTGCTGTGCTTGCCCGCGGAACTCCCGGATTCTCCGGTGCGGATTTGGCTAATTTAGTAAATGAGGCAGCGTTGGCTGCAGCTCGCGCCAATTTGCGCGTCGTTTCAATGCAGCAGTTTGAAGAAGCAAAAGATAAGCTCTTGATGGGAGCTGAGCGTCGTTCTCTTGTAATGAATGATCATGAAAAAGCCAATACTGCTTATCATGAGGCAGGCCATACTATAGTCGGCCGCTTGGTTCCTGAGCACGATCCCGTTTATAAGGTATCAATTATTCCAAGAGGCCGAGCTTTAGGCGTGACCATGTACCTTCCGGAACAGGATCGCTACAGTCAGTCTAAGCAATATCTTTTGTCTAATATTTCTACCCTGTTTGCCGGACGTATTGCTGAAGAGATGATGTTCGGTGAAGCTGCGGTTACTACCGGAGCCTCAAATGATATTGAACGCGCAACGGATATTGCACGCCGTATGGTTACGCGCTGGGGCATGAGTAAGCGTTTACCTCCGATGCAGTTTGACCAGGATAGTGAGCGCAGTATGTTCTTAGGCGGCGGCACTACTCAGACTATGCCGTTGTCGGATAAGACTACTTTGATAATTGATGAAGAAGTCAGCAAGATCATCAATTCCTGCTATGAAAAAGCGGAAAAACTGCTTCAGGATAACAAAGATATTTTAGAGGCGATGAAAGAAGCTTTATTAAAATATGAAACTTTGGATGCCGAGCAGATTGATGATTTAATGGCACGTCGTCCGTGCCGCGCTCCGTCATCAAATACTAAGGATAATAACTTAGGCGGACAAACTCCGAATGGAGGAGATGCCCCGACTTCAAATCAGGAGAATGCAGCGCAGCCTCCTAAAGAAGAAGGTGCGCAAAGCAGCGTTTCTTCAAATAACAGCGATGTTCCTAAAATCGATGATGAAGACGTTGCCGATAAGGAAAAACCTTCACAGAATTAAAAATGAACTAAAGCCGTTTTTTAAGACGGCTTTTGCACATTTAGCAAAGGCGAGGACTTTTCTATGAAGCTTCATCTTAAAGGCGAGGATCTTGAACTTTATTCCCCTCGCATTATGGGGTCTCTTGTAGTTCATCCCCAAGATATAGGATCTGTAGATGATTTTGTCAGAAAAGCTAAGGAAATGCAGGAGGACGGGGCTGATTTAATAGAAATCGGTCTGCAGGTTGAAGAAGGCTTTCCTGAAGAGAATGATGAACTTGCAAAACTCATTCCGATTGTAAAGGCCGTTGCACAGAATACGTCTTTGTATGTGGCAATTACTACAAAGTATCCGTCAGTAATGAAGTCTGCGGTGGGTGCAGGTGCTAGTCTTATTATCGACCCTGATGCCTTAAAGGCTGAAGGTGCCCTCGATACTGTAGCCATGCTAAAAGTTCCTGTTTGTTTGGTTTTTGATCACAATATTGATTTTGACAAAGAAGGATCTTTAGACCCTATGGGCGACATTTCTGCATATTTGTATGAACGCATTGATGCCTGCCTTAATGCCGGAATTGACCGGCGCAATCTGTTAATCGACCCTTCTTTAAGTCAGTCAGCTCCGATTGAATCAAAATTAAAGCTTATAGGTCGTCTAGAGACGCTCAAAAGCTTTGCCTTGCCGATGACAATGGCAATGCCTCGTTCTATTCCGCATGCTGATAATTATTTAAATGAGCATTTTTCCGCTGCGGTTGCTGCTTGTCTTTTCTGTGTAAACTCCGGAGTCAAGATTATAAGAACCGAGAGAGTTGAGGAAATGGCTTTGGCGCTTGATACTTGGCAGGCTGTCAATAAAAGTGCTCGCCCGTTTAAGCTTACTAGGGCTATTGCCTCAAGATTTAAGCGTAAGCATGCAAATTAACGGTTTTAAAAATCAAGAAGGAAAAAATAAGTGAAGCGTAAGTATTTCGGTACCGATGGTGTTCGCGGTCGCGTCGGACAATATCCTATAACCCCTGATTTTGTTTTAAAACTGGGTATGGCTGCAGGTAAAGTTCTGTCAAGAAGAAAAGGCGGCAAGGTTATTATCGGTAAAGATACCCGTCTTTCAGGTTATATGCTTGAGGCTGCCTTAGAGTCAGGGTTTAGTGCCGCGGGTGTTTCTACTGTGCTGTTAGGCCCGATGCCGACTCCTGCCATTTCATATCTTACCAAGGCTTTTAGAGCTGATTTGGGAGTTGTGATAAGCGCTTCACATAATCCTTATTATGATAACGGCATCAAGTTCTTTTCACGTGAAGGTACCAAACTTCCTGATGAGGTTGAGCTTGAGATCGAGAAAATGCTGGAAAGCGATATCGACCTTGCCGATTCCGCTGAGTTCGGTCGTGCTTATCGTCAGGAAGATGCTCCCGGACGCTATATTGAATTTTGCAAGAGCTCGTTTGCCAACCATATGAGCTTAAGCGGATTGAAGATTGTCATTGATTGCGCTAACGGTGCTACTTATCATGTAGCTCCGATGGTATTTAGAGAGTTAGGCGCCAAAGTTATTACCATAGGCGATCGTCCTGACGGCATCAATATTAATGACGGGGTCGGTTCTACTCATCCTGAAGCTCTAATCGAAAAAGTTTTAGCAACTAAAGCTGATTTGGGTATCGCATTTGACGGTGACGGTGATCGCGTGATGATGGTTGATTCTCACGGACATCTTTTAGATGGAGACGCCCTTTTATATATCATCGCAAAAGATCGCTTTGAACAAAATAAGTTAAACGGCGGCGTTGTCGGTACTTTAATGTCAAATTTAGGACTTGAACTGGCGTTAAAGCGTGAAGGAATCGAATTTACCCGTTCAGCGGTGGGTGATCGTTATGTAATGGAAACCCTGCTTGCCAAAAAATGGAATTTAGGCGGAGAAAACAGCGGTCACATTATTTGCCTTAACTATGTTTCCACAGGTGACGGCATTGTGTCAGCACTGCAGGTATTAAAAGCAGCAATCCGTCAGGGTAAGTCCCTTGAGGATTTGGTAAGCTCTCTTGATATGTTTCCTCAGGAGCTTATTAATCTGCGCTTGTCGGCAGGTTTTGATGCTTTATCCGATGAAAAGGTTTTATCTGAAGTCAAGGCTGTGGAAAATGAACTCGGTACCCGCGGACGAGTGCTGTTGCGCAAATCAGGAACCGAGCCTGTTGTTCGCGTCATGGTTGAAGGAGAGGATCGTGAATATGTTCATCGTATGGCGCAAAGAATTGCCAACGTAATTCGACACCAGGCGGAAGAATCATAGATCTTTACAAACCGGTGCAGAACTAGTATCATGCTTGCCCACAAGTAAGATCTTTTAACAGGTCATTAAAATGTACGAAATTGTTATTGTTGTTTTTCTTTTAGTCGCCGTTGCCATGGTTGCTTTGATTTTGGTTCAGCAGGGTAAAGGCGCAGGCATGGGTGCATCTTTCGGCGCCGGTGCTTCTAATACCGTATTCGGTGCAGTCGGATCGGGCAACTTTTTAACCCGCAGCACATGGCTTTTAGCAATTGTCTTTTTTGCTATCTGCTTATTTATCGGCTGGCTGCAGAAAGATCATTCTGAGCAGAATGATTCTTTTACCAATATTTCAAGTGAGAGCGAGATTTCAACTCAGGTTGAGAATAAAGCTCCTGCCGATGTCCCGACTGTTGATAGTGACGTTCCGTCAATCGGCGAATAGTCTTTAAATAAAAAATTTGATTGACCCTGTACTCAAAAAGTACGGGGTTTTTTATGTCTAATATTTTTTGATAAACATAAGATGCCGTGTCGGAGTTATGATCTCATCAAGCGGCATATCCCAATCTTCCGAGGGAACCTCATCAACGCATTGAAAATCGTGAGCAAGACCGATAAGAACACAGTCGGCACTAACTTTTTTTAATAAGCGATCATAATAACCGCCGCCCATTCCTAAGCGATTGCCTTTAATATCAAAAGCTAACAACGGAATTAACAGTACTTCAAAAAGATTCGGGGTAATTAGCTTGTCGCGAAAAGGCTGAGGCTCTGGGATCCCGAAGCGGTTTTTAACTAAACTGCCGTCATCATCGTAAGTGTAAAATTGCATCTGGCCTTTTTCTGTAGGGTGAATAACAGGTAGAGCTACGGTGTGTTTTTTTGCTTTTAGGTAATTATTTAAAAGCATGGTGTTTATTTCGCCGTTAAGTCCTACATAAGAGCCGATGGTTCTTCTTTCTTTAAGTAAAGAAAGAGCAATAACCTTTTCAAAGATATGGGATTCTGCATCACGTAATGCTTTTTCAGACAGCATTAGACGTGATGTTCGCATTCGTTTTCTTAAAGCGTCACGCTTTTGTTTAGTCTCGAGAGTCATTTAAATTTTTCTTTATGATGCGGATAAGACTTTTTGCTTCTCTTTGAAAAGGAGTAGATGCACCAAGATAGCTTTGCAATCGGTTTTGACTTTCAATGGCAGTTAAAATTGCCGCTTGGGTTATAGATAAATTAGGGGTTTTCCTTAAGATATCGGCGCTGATATTTTGTACTTGCTCGATGGATTTTTTTAGGTCGTTTTCCTGCTTTTTGGCACAGCGCAAAGTAAATTTATTCCCCATAATGGAGAAGGTTATGGAGGTTAATTCATCACCGCTTACCTGATCTTCCATCGTATTACTCCTCAAAGATATACGACCATTGTAGCATCTGCTATTGAAGACAGGAATTTAGCAAAAAATCTTTTTACAAAAAAAGAAAGAGCTGTGCGCTCTTTCTTATGGTAATTACAAGATTACTGGTCTAAAACCTTAGGCTTTACGCCATCCGCATTTAGGACAAACGCCGTTTTCATTAAGAGCGACCCCGCAAAGAGGGCAACGTGCTCTGCTTTCTTGAGCAGGAAATTCTGCACAGGCGGCATTTACCCCGCTAGTGAAGGTGAGTTTGACGATGTTAAGTTTGTCTTTAAGCAGATCATAGACAATTTTAATCATGCCTTCGACCGTCATAGTTTCTTTAGTTACAACCAAGCGGCAATCAGGATAGGCAGTTGCAAGTTCGGTTTTAAAAGCATCACCTTTCATTTTATTAGAAGGAGCGCCGTTTTTAATGCCTTGTTTTTCGTAAACGTCAAGAATGGCTGGTAAAAGTGGGTCGTCTTCACGCAAAATTAATGCATGATCGAAGTTTTTAAGGACAGCCCAAGCGGTTTTTTGAATTTCGTTGCAAGGAAATACCATGTTAACTCCGGGTTCAATAGTGTCTTCAACTTCAATAGTTAAAACACCGGTATGTCCGTGCAGATATTGAGCTTCACCTTGGAATCCGTAGAAACGGTGAGCGTACTGAAGATCGATTTTGGTAATACTGCGCATGATATATCTCCTTTTGCCGTATCGGCACTAATAGTTATGTTTTTTATGTAAATCTTTTTGACAATCAGGACAAAAACCTTTGAATATAATGTCGTGCCCCGTGAAGATGAATCCGTGTTTATCAGCGATATGATCTTCAAGGTGGTGGTTATAGGGCATGTCCACATCAAAAATTCGACCGCAGCGTTCGCATTTTACGTGGTAATGCAGGACGGTACGGAATTCAAAATTATCTGGGCTTCCGGGAACCTCAATCTTATGGATTTGACCTTGTTCATAAAGTCTGTTCAGATTCCGGTATACGGTAGCCTTGCTTATATTAGGATGCTCATGGGTCACCGCTTCGTAAATTTCTTCGGCGCAGGCATGACCTTTAAGGTTTTTTACCTTTTCTAAAATTAGGGCGCCTTGAATGGTGTTGCGGTTTTTCATAATTATTCCTAATAATTATTCTTTATTGAT
>NZ_CAJKVK010000023.1 GCF_905203285.1 uncultured Succinatimonas sp. | reverse complement strand
CGTGATTGTTTAATTCAAATTCACATTGAATGGAGGCATACCACCCGTCGGCTTCCTGTCTTACGGTAACGTTCTTAGGGATTCCTTCTATTTTTCTTGAGTTTCGATACCTTACATAACCTATTTTAGGGAGAAAAATCCTTCCGTTATCCTCTTCTACCTTAAAGCCCTGCGGATAACGAAAGCCGTCATCGCTGTGTCTTTTCTTAAACTTGGGATATCCTCCATTGCCTTTAAAAAACTTTTTAAACGCCTCATATAAATCCATGACTTTCTGCTGCAGGACTTGACTGTGACAATATTCTTTTAAAAAAGGATATTCTTCTTTTAATTTCTTTAACGCGTAATTAAATGTGTATTGATTAAGTTTAGGTTTTACACAGAGAGCTTTGACTTCATCTTTACTTAAAGCCTCTCCCCAACACAGCCTTGATTCCAATTCCTCAAGATATTCTTGATATTCTTCTTTCTCTTGAGCAAGCAAAGCGTTATAAGCAAAACGGCAGCAGCCGGAGAAATTACGCATTGCCTGCTCCTGCTTCCTAGTAGGACGCAGTTTATACTTAAAAGCAAGGCGCATTATTTCCGGCATCTATAAACTCTTATCTTATTGTTTACAAATCAAAAACTTCACTTATCTTACCCGTTGTCCTACTTATAATCCATACATAAATGAGATATTTGCAATTAAATCTTCTAAAAAAATCTTTTACGCACCAATGATTAATTAACTCAAAACCATATTTGCAAACGTATGCTTAAAATTTAATTCTGAACTGATTGAGTTTGACGGTGAACAAGACCGAGTACATTTATTAATTTTAAAGCTGCTGAAATTATACGGCTCAAAGCTTGTCTTCAGACTCAATGGAACAACTTCCATAATCATCCGTAAGCGTAAGTATCCTGCCGTTAGAACAAAGCTGTGGGGCAAGGCTTTATGGTCTCCCTCTTATTTCGCTTCCTCATGCGGCGGTGCTCCGATATCTATTATCCGACAATATATTGACCGGCAGAAAACACCTGATTAAAAACTGAGCTTCTCCTCGCGATGATCTCCGCCCTAAAGGATGGGGTTTTAGCCGCTGATCTTTTTTGATAAGGTGCGGCTTTTTTGGTAGAGTCGCACTTTATGCACTTGAATATTCCCCGTTATTTTTGGTGTCTTTGATTATATGTCAGCATTGTGCAGATTTGACCAATGTGTTAGCGGCCTTAATACAGCAAATCAGCATGGTATTTTTTCGGTATTTGAAGAAGATGTATTCATATTTTTTATTTATCGGGGTTTTTAATACGGAATTTTAGTTAGCTATTGCTAATTAAAATATGCTTTGTTACTATACGCTAACTATAGATAGCAATAGCTAATTAATAATAAAATGAGAATAAAATGTTTTCACCAGACTTTAATCCACTTTTAGAGGTTTTAAAAAATCATACCGACAGTAGCGGCAATGTAAGTTGGAATGCGCTAATCAGTGAAGTTAAAACAATGGCTTCATTGTTTGCCGGTAAAGCAGAAATGCCGCATAAGGGAACAGCCATGGAAGAGATGATGAAGAAAATGGCTGAATCTCAAGGAGAAGAGGTAGCTTGGCAGGCAGCTATAGGAACAGATCCGATAAAAGATGCGTTTGAAGTCAAAAAATTTGCGCATGCCTCAGGAGACGCACAAATTGTTCCTCCTCCCTTTGTTCCTATGGCATCCGATCTTCTTGTAAACACCAAAAGGACGACCCGCAGCGCTGCATATATTAATGTACCTTTTTGTCAGACTCGCTGCGCTTTCTGTATGTTTTACATCGGAGCATACAAACCTGAAGAATCCAAACGTTATACCGATGCCTTAATAAAAGAAATCAGAATGTGGCATGGTTCTAAGGCATTAGAAGATAAGCCGATTCATGCTGTTTATATGGGCGGCGGCACTCCTACCGCACTTGAAGCTTGTGATCTTGAACGCATTATCACCACTTGTAGGGAAGTTCTTCCTTTATCAAATGATTATGAGTTTACTGTTGAAGGTCGTATTTCTTTTTTTGATGATGAAAAGATAGAAGCGTGTCTTAAAGCAGGAGCCAACCGTTTTTCACTTGGGGTTCAGACCTTTGATACTGAAATAAGACAGTCGGTAGGGCGACTTTCAACAAAAGACGAATTGATAAGAGGACTTGAAAATTTATCAGCTTATGATGAGTCAAGCGTGGTTATAGATCTGATTTTTGGTCTTCCGGGACAAACTGAGACGACTTGGCGCGAGGATCTGGACATCGTAAGCAGTCTTCCTATTCATGGCGTGGATTTGTATCAGCTTATTTTGCTTGAAGGCTCTCCTTTGCAAAAATTAATTAAGGCAGGAAAGTATAAGTATGCCCCCGACAATCGCGAGAGAGCCGAGATGTACCGTATTGGCTGTAACGCTATGGAAAAAGCGCATTGGAAGCAATTATCGGTAAGTCATTTCGGACGCAATACGCGTGAGCGCAATCTTTACAACGTTTTGGCAAAAAGTGACGCCGATACTTTGGCTTTTGGTCCCGGTGCCGGCGGCAAAATTCAGGGGCTTTCCTTCATGAATACCCGTAAGTATGAGGATTATTTAAAGAAGGTTGAAGGCGGGGTGAAACCTATATCCATGATGTTTGTGCCGGGTGAGAATTGGCGTTTATACAAAGACTTAGGTGAAGAATTGGAACTTGGCTTTGTTGATTTTGATTATTTGAAGCGGCGTCATGGAGTTGATGTGGCAAAAGAAGGGTCGGAAGTGTTTACTCAGTGGCAGGAAGCTGGCCTTTTAGAGCTTAACGGGAGATTTGTCGATCTTACTTTAGCGGGGCGTTTTTGGGCCGTAACCATGTCACAGCTTTTGACCAATTATTTGCAAAAGAAACTTAAAAACAATTAATAAACAAACAATCAGAGGTACTTATGAAACTTACCAAGATAAGCGCAGCCGTGTTGACGGTCTGCCTTGGCTCCACTGCGGCAATGGCTGCCCAGGATGTTTACACGAAAGGTGTAGAGGTAACCGCAACCCGCGTTACCCGCGATCTTATGGATGTTCCGATGTCGGTAGGTGTTGTCGGTGAGAAGGAAATTGCTAAAAAGGGTACAGCCCTAGTAGGACGCTTAGTCGAGGATGTCCCCGGTGTACAGTTGACTACTAACGGCATGCCCGGTCAGCAGTATGTCAAAATTAGAGGTGAAGATGTTGATCGCACAGTAATTTTGATTGATGGACAAAGACTTTTTGAACAAAAGTCCATGATAGGCACGCCGATTTTGGTCGATCCTTCTTCTATTGAGCGTATTGAAGTAATCAAGGGACCTGCATCAGTGCTTTACGGCTCTGATGCAATCGGCGGCGTTATTAATATTATTACAAAAAAAGGCGGAGATAAACCTTTACAAGGAAGTATCGGTTTGTCTTATGACGGTTCGGCTGACGGTTTTAGTCAAAATGCATCTGTCTATGGTTCATATAATGGATGGAACTATCGCTTAAGCGGTTCAAATTCCGATTATAAGAATTTTAATGCTCCTGACGGTGTGACAATGCGTGGAGATTCTGATTTTGATACTCATTCATTGTCAGGATTCTTGTCATATGATTTTACGGAAGATTTGACCATGGGTGTTACAGCCGATTGGTATAAGGGTAATTACAATACGCCTTTTCCGGTTGGGGATGAAGGTACCTATAATGATTTCTTCGTTAAAATTAAGCCTTGGGAGAGAAAGAAATTAGGTTTCTTTGCCGATGCCAAGAATTTGAACGATTATTGGGCGAGATTGCGCTTTGATGTATATGTTCAGGATACGTCAAAAAAGATGCAAAATTATATTTATCCCAATATGGGAAATGCTCCTTTGTCAGTACAAGTTAATAATTTTACGGATAATACAAATAAAAATGCTGGTATATCGTTACAGACAGAGTGGCAACTGGGAGAAAATAATTATTTAATAGTCGGAACGGGATTTCAGTCAGATGAGTTGGACGGTTCAACCGATACTTTTACTACTCAGACCTTTTATATTCCGGGTAGGCAGCCTATTATTAATTCCACTTATACAGATATAGAAGCTTCTCAAAATACTTTTTATGCTTTTTTATCTAATGAAACAATTTTACCGGCAGATTTAACCGCTACATATGGAGTACGTTTTACCTCGGTAAAGACAAGCCTTGATAAATATAATGTGATAGGCGGTGATGCATATGATACCGGTAGCGATACTAGCAGTAATACTTCATTTAATTTCGGCTTAGTTTGGCGCGGTATTGAAGATTTAGCTGTACGTGCAAATTGGGGGCAGGGCTTTAGAGTTGCTAATGCTGAAGATAAGTATTACTTAACATCAATGGGTGGTGGCACAATTTTACCTAATCCTGATTTAGATCCGGAAACCTCAAACAACTTTGAACTTGGGGCAAGATATACCGGCGATAAACTTGATTTAGATGTAGCTGCATTTTTAAGTCTTGCTGATGACTATATCAATACCAAGACTATCAATGATACAGATATGATTTATCAATATGAAAACGTCGGTAAAGCTACTACTTACGGTGTTGAGTTAACCGCATCATATGAACTTCCTTACAATATCACTCCTTATGCATCTATGACGTGGATGCGTCGCCAGTTCGACTATGGCGGAATTTTAGGTAAAACTTATGATACCGGTACTCCTGATTTTACATATAGAGCAGGTGTTCGTTATGAACATGATTTCGGTTTGTGGACGTTTACTGCAGATACTTATGCCAGAGGAGCAACAGATCGTAATGAAGAGTCTGAGTCTCAAGGTGAAATTACTAAGACCCATCATGCCGGATATACGACAGCTAACATTGAGTTAGGTGCTTTGTTCGGTGATGAACGTCAATATTCAGTGACAGCTGCAGTACTTAATATTTTTGACAAAGAATATTACGTAAATGATTCTCTGCCCGAAGCCGGGGTTCACGCTGTTGTAACTGCTAACGCAAGGTTCTAATCCTATCCCTGACGGCATCGCAAGATGCCGTTATTTGACTATGCAAAAAATAAAAAAACGTTATTTCAATTGTCGGGAACTGGTAGTTCTGGGCGTGTTTGCCGCAGCTGCCAAAGTGGTTACTTTGGTGATTGCTTTGGCAGGCGGCGGACTTAATCCGGTGTCTCTTGTTCTCAAGAATCTGGTGTTTACCACATTGCTGGTCGTGCTTTTATATAAAGTACGCAAATTCGGCACGCTGTCTTTGTTTGCCGTGATTTCAGGTCTTATTTCTTTTTTGCTTTTAGGCGGAGGTATTACTTCAATCCCTACTACGCTTACTGCGGCAATTGCAGCTGAGTTTATCGTGTTGGCAACAGGCGGCTTTAAGCGTTTTTACGCTCCGGTTTTGGCGGTGTTTTTATATGACCTTATCTCAAAGTTTTTGTCTTTGGGCGTAAGTTACGTAATTATGCGCGAATCTCCGGGACTTATGGTGGTAGTAGTCGTGATTGTCGGTGTCGGCTATATCGGATCGCTTATCGGTTTGTATACGGGCGTCAGATCTGCAAGGGAGTTAAAGCATGCCGGAATTATTCACTAATGCAAAATTGAGTATTCTGCATCATTTTGACGTTAAGTCAAAGATGGTTTTTGCGCTGCTGTGTTCGCTTGTCGCTTTGTTTTTAACCAGGCCTTTGCCGCTTTTGACTTTGTTTGTCGTAACGCTTGTTTACGCTTTGTGCATGCGCCGTTATAAGGTACTTTTGGTAAGTTATCTATTTTTTATCGGCGTAATGCTGTTGTCTGTTTTTTGCGTCAGTCTTTTAGTCAGCTTTTATCCGCAGTTTAAAAACAGTGCCCGAATTGACTCTTTGGCTATGCCATTTTTGCGCGGTGCCTCGGTCATGAATGTGGTAATGCCGATGGCTTTGACCATTAGAGTACAAAGTCTTCTTACCACTTTGCAGAATCTGCACCTTCCTTTTGTGATTTATCTGCCGGGCGCCGTGATGATCCGCTTTGTACCTTCTTTTATCCATGACATTAAACAGGTATTTGAGGCAATGAAAATTCGCGGTTTTGAAGTAAATGTCAAAAACGTGCTGACTCACCCGGTTTTATTGACCCGTTTATGTTTTACGCCGCTTGTGTTTATGTCTCTTAGAACCTCAGAGGATTTGGGGGTTGCGGCGGAGCTTAAAGGAATAGGTAGCAGCAATTTGTGTACCTATAAAAGGATGCGGCTTAAAAAGCGCGATATAGCTTTTATCGTTTTCAGCGTGATTTTAACCGGCACCTGTCTTGTATTTGAGTACATTTCAGGCGGCAGCTTTTACGGATCGATGCACGGATGATTGAAGTAAAAAACGTCAGCTACACTTATTCTGACAGTAAAGAAAAAGCACTAAACAATGTTTCGTTTACCGTAAACGACGGTGAAATCGTATTGTGTACCGGAAGATCGGGATGCGGTAAATCTACGGTTATCCGCGTCATTAACGGCTTGTGTCCCGACTATTACGGCGGAACTCTTGAAGGATCGGTAAGCCTTAACGGTGAAAATAGTGCAGAGATGGATTTGACCGAAATTTCAAGAAGAGTCGGTACTCTGTTTCAGGATCCCGAGCGGCAGTTTTTTGCCCTTAACGTCGAGGATGAAATCGTCTTTGCGCTTGAGTGGATGGGACTTTCCCGCGATGAAATCAAGCGCCGTCTTGAAAGCGTTATTAAAAGGTTTTCTCTTGAGGATATAAGGAATAATTCCATTGCGGCATTGTCCGAGGGGCAAAAGCAGAAGGTAGGTCTTGCCGAAATTGTCGCTTTGCACGGTAAAAACATCATTTTAGATGAGCCTACGGCGAACCTTGACCCTCAATCAACGGAGGATTTGGCGCGGCTTTTGTTTGAGTTAAAACAGGAAGGTTATTGTATTTTCATAGTCGATCATCGTCATTATTGGTTAAATGCCATCGCCGATCGGGTTTTGATTATGTCAAACGGAAAAATCGAAAAAGAAGGCAAATTTTCCATTCTTGATAATGCGTCGCTGCAAAAAGAATACGGTTTGCGCAAGGCTTATGTAACAGACAGAAGAGCTTTACTTAAAGATTTGGATCCGTGTGGTACGGATTATGTCGTAAAAGGCGAACATGTTGCTTTTTCTTACAAAGACGGCAAGACAATTTTCAAGGATTTGAATTTTGCCGTCCCTGAGGGGATCAATGTTCTTATCGGTGAAAACGGTATCGGCAAGACTACCTTGTCACGCCTTATTTTCGGGCTTGAGAAATTAAAAGGCGGCAAAATTGAGTTTAAAGATCCTAAGGGGAAAAAACCGCTGCAGCTTGGCAGTATCGTGCTGCAGAATACCGATTACCAGTTAAATATGCAGACCGTATATCAGGAAGTTGCTATATGTATGACTTTGGCAGAGGGAATTAAACCGCAGCCTGGCAAGGTAATGGAGCTGCTTGAAAAACTTGATTTAAGTGCTTTGTCCTATCGACATCCTCAGTCTTTGTCAGGCGGACAAAAGCAAAGATTGGTAATAGCCTGCGCTTTGGCCAAAAATCCTCAGGTATTGGTTTTGGATGAGCCTACAAGCGGACTTGACGGTGCCAATATGCAGCGCATTAAAAATATTTTGCATGACTATGCAAAAGACGGGCGTGCGGCTTTGGTGATAACGCACGATCTTGAACTTATAGATGATAAGAATTTAAAAGCATTAAGACTTAAAAAGGAGACTGTATGAACGGAATTTCTTTGCAGCAGCAGTTAAAAGAGCTTATCTCAGGCGGTAAAAGTATGGGGCTGCAGATGCTTGCCGGGGTTTGCCGCAAAAGCGAGCTTGAGGTGATTAAAGCTTTGCCCGAAGGTATGGGGATGCTGTTTGAAGGATCTTATTTTTATAAGGTCTGGCAGATGTTAACGGAGATTGATACGTTAACTTTCTTTATTGAAAGTTCAGGCAATATCTTTGAGTTTAAAACCAAAGTAGAGCACGGACGTGAGGGGTTCGGTTATTTCAATCTTTTCGGCAAAAATTGTTTGAACGGACATTTACGTAAGGAAACCGTAAGTTCTATTGCTTTGCTTAAGATCCCATTTATGCAGCTTGAAAGCCGCCAGGTAGCTTTTATTAACACTGACGGTAAAGTTATGTACTCATTCTATTTGCCGCGTGAAGGACAAAAAATAGATCCTAAGGCAGAAGAGCTGTTTAACGCCTTTATAGCTGAGAACGGAGCTAACTAAAATGAAGTCTTTGGTTTTGGTCAGTTCAAAAACCGGCAACACTTATAAAATCGCCCGATATGTGCAAAAAGGCTTCGGGTGTGGTTGCGATTTAAAGAGAACGACGGAAAAGTATGATCTGTCAGCATATGACACCGTTTTAGTCGGTTTTTGGCTTGATTCGGGGCATGTCGATAATGACTCATTGTCCGTACTTAAAAGTCTTTATTACAAAAAGGTCGGAATATTCGGCACATTGGGCGGAGATCCGCAAAGTGAGGCGGCAGCAAAGGTGATGCAAAGTGCAATTGCCGCATTAAAGGAAGGTCATAGAGGCAATCGGCTTTTAGGAACCTTTTGGGTACAGGGAAAGATCAGCAAGCAGGTATTAAACCTTATGTATGAAAAATTTCCGGGATTAAAAGAAGATCCTAAACATGTAGAGCGTATTGCCAAAGCTGCCGTTCATCCTGATGCGGCCGACCGTCTTAAGGCTTTGCTTAAAGCCCAGTATTGGCAGGAAAAAGCTCTGAAGATAAAAGCAAGAGGTTAGCAGATGGATCTTGAAACTATATACGGACTTATCGGCCCGTGCGGCGTAGCCATAGTTATAATCGGTATCGCAGCGGTTTTTATTTGTGCCCGCAGTTTAATTTATACCGCTTTGTCCTGGCGTGAGTTTAAACAGCGTTTTTTAGACGTGCAGCGCGGGGATGAGAGATGTCTGCGCGATTATGAGGGCAGCAATCCGTTTTTGCGGATCATAAAAGATATAGTGCAGACGCATGCATCCCATTCTGATGACATTCGTGCCGAAGTCGCTTATTTATTTAACCGAAATTTTAAAACGGCGATTAACGGTTTGTCTATTTTAAAAATGATAACGGTGATTTCGCCTTTGCTCGGACTCTTGGGTACGGTAAGCGGTATGCTGATGGTTTTTGATGCCGTATCCGCGGCAGCTGCGCAAAATCCTGAAGTTTTGGCACGCGGTATTTGGCAGGCACTTATTACTACTGTAATGGGGCTTACCGTGGCTATTCCTACCATGGTTATTTATTACTTTCTGTCTTTGAGAATGCGTACTTTTCAGATTGAAGCCATTGAACATTCATATCGTGCGATTGTAATTACCAAAAAGGTGCACGAGAGAAAAGAAAAGGAATAGTACATGAAACAATTTAGCGATTTTAATTTCGGAGATGATGCGCATATTGATTTAACACCGCTTATTGACGTTATTTTTATGCTCGTCATTTTCTTTATTCTGACAATGAGCTTTGCCAAACCGATTTTAGAGGTGGCGCTGCCGAGCTCGGAAGCCGGGCAGGCGGTTAAAAAACAGGATTTTTTAGTCGTCGCTCTGCATAAAGACGGCTCTATCGTGTATGACAATCGAATTATTGATAAAGAAGAGCTTAAGCTGATTTTGGATTCAGAGCCTGAAAAAGCACTTAATATTTACGCTGATATGCAGACACCGTTTCAGTCTTTTGTTGACGTGGTTGATGTAGCAAAAATTAAGCGTGACGGCAGATTTTCGATTACGACCAAAAAAGAGTGATGTAAATGGATAATTTACAAGCAACAGCGGATAAACTTGCAAGTCTGATAACTGTAGCGCTATTGGGAGTTTTTTGTGCCGGAGCTTTTATCTATTCGGGAGTAAGTGAATCGAAACAGGTTGAAGAAACGGTAGAAGTGCAAATTTTATCCATAGAGCAGGAGACTGCGCCGGCTGTTTTAGGAGATCCTGACGGAGGACCAAAAGAAAAGTCGCTTGAGGAAGAACAGGTAGAAGAAGTTAAAGAAGTAAAGGAAGTTAAAGATCTCACTCCTGTAGTAAAGGAGGCTATAAAACCTGCACCTGAGATCGTAAAGTCTGAGCCTCGCAAAAAAGAGGTAACAACTTCTCCTCAAAAGAAAAAGACGGTCGTTAAAAAGAAAAAATCCGTAAAAAGATCTTCAACAGATTTACCTAAGACCATAGCCGCCGATAAAAGCGGCAGCGGTAATAAAAAAGGCTCTTTGCAAGGCTCTGCAAAAGCACAATCGGCAGCGGCAAGATCTGCCGGGATTTATAAAAATGCTTTTTCTTCATTGCTGTCACGAGTGTCAAGCTTAAAAGAATATCCGTCAAGAGCCAGAAGGCAGGGCATTGAAGGTAAGTGCGAGATAAGTTTTAAAGTAAATTCAAGCGGAGTAGTAACCGGTGCAACCGTAACACAAACAAGCGGACAGGTCGTTCTTGATTCTGCCTGTAAACGTCTTGGAGCAAAGCTTGTCGGTTTTAATACCGGCGCACAGGGCGGTGATTTTAACGTAAAAGTTCCGGTCAGTTTTAAGCTCATTGAGTAAAAATTAACTGTTTTTCGAAAACGTTTTCGTAAATTGCGGAAAATATATTGTTTACAAGCTTTAATTATGAGGGATTGTTGTAACTTATTAATTTAAAATCAATGGGTTATTTATTGTTTTGGTTTTTGGGTACAAGGTTGGGCGCAATTTGTCAAAGTTTGTTGTAAAACTTTGACATAGTTCTTATTTTCATCAATATTTATGAAGTATTTACGGATAAATATCACAAAAAAAGGTTTTACCGCTTTTTAATTATTTTATCTGGTAATAAATTCAATGTTACGTAAACGCTTGTTAAGCGTTTTTGCTTGAAACAGTGAGGAGTAATTATGAGAATTTCTAAGACTTTTATGGCTGTGGCTTTAGGTGCTGCATTAGCTACTACTTCAATGTTCGCTCAGGCTGCAGAGCCGGAGTACACTATCGGCTTTTCTCAGATCGGTGCAGAGTCCGAGTGGCGTACTGCTAACACTAACGACGTTAAAGCAGCAGCTGTTAAGCACAACATTGACTTAAAGTTCTCTGACGCTCAGCAAAAGCAGGAAAACCAGATTAAGGCAATTCGTACTTTCATTGCCCAGAAAGTTGATTTGATCGGTTTCGTTCCTATCGTTGCTACCGGTTGGGATAATATTTTGCGTGAAGCCAAGCGCGCCAAGATCCCGGTAATGATTATGGACCGTGATTTGACTGTTTCCGATGATTCCTTATATGTAGCTAAGATCGGTACCGATTCTTATGCCGAGGGCCGCAAAGCTTTCGATTGGATCGACAATTACGTAACCCAGAACAATTTAAAACCGCGTAACGGCGGCGATAAGCTTAATATCGTAATTCTTGAGGGTACCGTAGGTGCTTCAGCAGCTACCGGACGTTCTCACGGCTTTGACGATGCATTAAACGAGAGCCCGAATAAAGGCAGATACAATATCTTAGCTTCTCAGACCGGTGATTTCACTCGTGCCAAGGGCCAGGAAGTTATGGAGTCTTTCTTGAAGTCTTATCGTGATGATATTGATATTCTGTTCTCTCAGAATGATGATATGGCTTTAGGTGCTATTCAGGCTATTGAAGCTGCAGGTCTCAAGCCTTCAAAAGATATCGTTATCGTAGGCTGCGATGCCGTTAAGGGCATGTTCCAGGCTATGATTGACGGCAAGGCAAATGCTACCGTTGAGTGCAACCCGCTGCAGGGCGATCTCTTCTTTACTACCGCCAAGAAGATTTTAAAGGGCGAGCCGGTTGAGAAGAGCGTATACGTTGACGAAGGCGTATTTGATACCACCAATGCAAAAGAAGCCTTTGCTACTCGCCAGTATTAATTTCACATAAAAGAGTGTCCACCGCAGGGAATTTGTGTGTGGACATTTTTTTCTATTAAAGACAATATAAAAATTATATGTTTAGGGGAGGTTCTCATGGCCGCAAATGAAGGCGATTATATCCTTCATATGAAGAACATCGATATGTTCTTCCCCGGAGTAAAAGCTCTAAAAAATGTTGAATTTAATTTAAAACGCGGTGAGATTCACTCTCTTATGGGTGAAAACGGAGCCGGAAAATCGACATTGATTAAAGTATTGACCGGCGTTTATCATAAAACTAACGGACAAATTGAATTTAACGGAAACATAATAGAGCCCAAAACCCCGCTTGAAAGTCAGAAGTTAGGTATTTCTACCGTATATCAGGAAGTTAATCTGTGCGCTAATTTAACCGTAGCCGAAAATATTTACATCGGACGAGAGCCGCGCGGAAAGTTCGGTCAAATCGACTGGGCTACTATGTCCTCTAAAGCTAAAAAACTGCTGCATAATGAACTTGGCATTGATATAGATGTAAACCGCGTATTGAATTTCTATCCGGTTGCCATGCAGCAGATGATTGCTATAGCTCGAGCAATCGATACCAAATGCCGTATTTTGATTTTAGATGAGCCGACTTCATCATTATCGGATAATGAAGTGGAACGCCTTTTTGCCATTATGCGCAAATTAAAGGGCATGGGTATTTCAATTATCTTTATTTCTCACTTCTTAGAGCAAATTTATACTATCTGCGATCGTATTACGGTATTAAGAGACGGCTCATATGTAGGTGAGTATGAAATTAAAGATCTTCCCCGCATTGAACTTATTTCCAAGATGATGGGCAAGGAAATAAAAGAAGATCAGATCGAAAGCAATGTTGATAAGTCCGTACCTAAAGACGAGAACGTAATTGAGTTTGATCATGTTACCGTTCCCGGAAAAGTTAAAGACTTATCCATGTCGATTAAAAAGGGTGAAGTCGTGGGCCTTGGCGGTTTGCTCGGTTCAGGACGTTCAGAAATAGCCGAAACGATTTTCGGCATTATGCCGATTGCCGAGGGCACTATAAAAGTCGATGGTGTGCAGGTATCGGTAAAAAGCCCTATGGATCAGATGAAAAACCGTATTGCTTTTTGTCCTGAAGATCGAAAAGTTCAAGGAATTATCGGTGACTTGTCGGTACGCGAGAATATTATTTTGGCAATGCAGGCCAAAGACGGAATGTTCAAGCATATGCCGCGTAAAAAGCAGAATGAGCTTGCCGATTATTACATCGATCTTTTGCGTATAAAAGTATCTGATCGCGAGCAGCTTATTAAAAATCTCTCAGGCGGCAATCAGCAGAAGGTAATTATCGCCAGATGGCTTGCTACCGAGCCTAATTTATTAATTCTCGATGAGCCTACCCGCGGTATTGACGTCGGTACCAAGACTGAAATTGAAGCTTTATCAGTGCGGCTTGCCAAAGAAAAAGGTATGTCGGTGATATTTATTTCAGGCGAGATGGGAGAAATGGTCAGAACTTGTTCGCGCGTTCTTATCATTCGCGACCATGAAAAAATCACTGAGTTAAACGGTGATGAAATTTCTACGGCTCATATCATGCAGGCTATTGCCGGAGATTATCATGGAAATAATTAAAAAATTCAGCAAAAGCTCCATGGCGTTGCCTCTTACGGCTCTTGCCTTGCTGCTTTTATTCAACGCCGTATTCGTTGAAGACTTTTTCTCGATTCAGATGATGGAAAACGGCAATCTGTACGGTCGTCCGATTGATATTTTGTACCGTGCCAGCTCGCTCATCATTCTGTCTTTGGGTATGACTTTCGTTATTGCCACCGGCGGTATTGATATTTCAGTCGGTGCCGTAGTCGCGATTTCCGCTGCAGTATGCTGTTATATGTTAGGCGGTGATATCAGCGGTGTTCCGCAGCATCCGTTTATCGTCGCGATAATAGCTGCTTTGTGCGCCGGCATTGTTTCGGGAATATGGAACGGTACTTTGGTTGCCAAATTCAAGATTCAGGCAATGGTTGCCACTTTGATTTTGATGACGGCAGGTCGCGGTATAGCTCAGTTAATTACCGACGGTCAGATCATTACCGTTTACTATAAGCCTTTTAGCTACATCGGCGGAAATATTCCGGGTGTGATGCTTCCTACCGCGATGCTGATTGCTCTTGCGATGGTTATCTTAGTAATCGTGCTGGATAGAAAAACTTCGCTTGGACTTATGATTCAGTCCGTAGGTATTAATCAGACGGCATCACGTTATGCAGGCATTAAAGTTACCGCAGTACTTTTTGCCGTGTACATTTTCTCGGGATTTTGTGCAGGTACTGCAGGTCTTATAGAAGGTTCTTTGATTCGAGCAGCAGATGCCAATAATGCCGGTCTTAATATGGAAATGGATGCCATCTTGGCCGTAACCTTAGGCGGTACCTTGATGGTCGGCGGCCGTTACTATATCGGCGGTACCATTATCGGTGCCATTACCATTCAGACTCTGACTACGACCATGTATGCAGTGGGCGTTTCTTCAGACCGTCTGCCGGCAATCAAAGCTATCGTTATTTTACTTATCATTACCATTCAGTCAGAGAAATTTAAGGAAATGTTCCGCAAGTGGAAGCTTAAAAGAGCCGAGGCTGTAAGCAATAAGGAGGCTTCAAATGCGTAGTTTCTTTAGTAATCTTGTTGCTTCGCCGCGTTTTTCTTTCTACGTAACGGGCCTTTTGTTTATTATCCTGTTCGGTATCGGATCGATATCTTTTGAGGGCTTTTTCAGTCCGCAGGTATTTTTAAACCTCTTTATTGATAATGCCCCGCTTATTATCGTGACTGTCGGCGTTACCTTCACGATTTTGTCAGGCGGCGGCGGTATCGATTTGTCCGTAGGAGCAGTAGTTTCTTTGTGCTGCATGACTTTGGCATATCTCATGCGTGATACCTCTTTAAGTCCGTATGTCTGCATGTTGATTGCTTTATTCATCGGTGTTGTCGTAGGAACCATAAACGGCTTTTTCATTACTTTCTTTAAACTTCAGCCTTTTATCGTTACCTTGGGCACGATGTTTTTATGCCGCGGTCTTACCGCGATGATTTCCCGTGACAGCGTTCCTATCGACAATGTCGAGTATGGCGATTTGGCCTTTATGTCGCTTGAAATCGGAGATTGCTTCTTGTCATTAGGTGCAATTATCGCTCTGATCGTAGTTGTGATTGCTACCATTGTGCTGCGCTACACATCATTCGGCCGATCCGTATATGCCGTAGGCGGCAATGAGCAGTCTTCAAGATTGATGGGCTTGCGCGTAGATGCTATCCGCATGAAAGTCTATATTATTTCAGGCTTTTGTTCGGCTTTGGGAGGTATTACATATTCTTGGATCATGCTTTCGGGCTATACTTTACATGGTCTTGGTATGGAAATGGACGCAATTGCCTCATCAGTTATCGGCGGCACACAGTTGATGGGCGGCGTCGGATTTATTCCCGGTACCGTGTTAGGCGTTATGATCCAAGGCACGATCTTGACCATTATCTCTTTCCAAGGCACGTTGTCTGCCTGGTGGACCAAGATTGTGGTCGGTATTTTGCTTTGCCTCTTTATCGTAATGCAGGCTATCGTTAACGAACATAAGAATAAGCTTATGAACTTAAGTGCCGAAAAAGGCAACGATAAGCAGAAAAAGTAGTTCTTAATCAAAACGCCTGATACAAATCAGGCGTTTTTCAGAGGTGCTTATGGCAATTAATTTAGATAAAACTTATTTAGGTATTGAACTCGGTTCTACCCGTATTAAAGCCGTGCTTATTGATGAAAATCATAAGCCTATAGCATCAGGAGATCATGCCTGGGAGAATCGTCTTGAGAACGGAATTTGGACTTATCATCTTGATGATGTTTGGACAGGTCTTCAGGATTGCTATAAAAATTTATGTGCCGACGTTAAGGAAAAATTCGGGGTTGCCCTTACTCATGTAGGAGCTTTCGGCGTAAGTGCCATGATGCACGGATATATGGCATTTAATAAAGAAGGCGAGCTCATGGTTCCGTTTAGAACCTGGCGAAATACCGAAGCCCGTGACGCATCAGGTAAGCTTACCGATTTGTTCCAATTCAATATTCCTGAGCGTTGGAGTATTTCTCATCTTTATCAGTGCATTCTTGATAAAGAAGAGCACGTAAACGATTTGGATTACTTTTGCACCTTGTCAGGATATATTCATTGGAAGCTTACCGGAAAAAGAGTTTTAGGTATCGGTGATGCTGCCGGTATGTTCCCGATTGATTCTGACAAGTTCGATTTTGTTGATCGTTTCCTTGAGCAGTTTGATGAACTCGTAGCTCCGTATAATTTCAAGTGGAAGCACGTCAAGGATTTGATGCCTAAAGTCTTGTGCGCAGGTGATGATGCAGGATGCTTAACTGAAGAAGGCGCCAAACTTTTGGATCCTACCGGAACTTTAAAGGCAGGTATCCCGATGTGCGCACCTGAAGGCGATGCAGGGACCGGTATGGTGGCTACCAATTCCTGTGCCAAGCGCACCGGTAACGTATCAGCAGGAACTTCTATTTTTGCGATGGTGGTTTTGGAAAGAGCATTATCGAAGCTGCATCGTGAAATTGATATGGTCACGACTCCCGACGGATCTCCCGTCGCCATGGTTCACGCCAATAACTGCACCTCAGACTTGAACGCATGGGTAGGACTTTTTGGTGAGTTCGCCAAGGCCGCAGGCCTTAATATGGATGCTAATGCCTTGTACGGACTTTTATACAATAAGGCATTGGAAGGAGATGCCGATTGCAGCGGGTTGCTTTCATACGGTTATTTCTCTGGTGAGTTTATTACGGGTCTTGAAGAAGGACGTCCTTTATTTGTACGCACACCTGACAGTAAATTCAGTCTTGCAAACTTCATGCGTACCCATCTTTACACCACATTGGGCGCTATCAAGATTGGTATGAACATTCTTGATGAAGAGAATGTGGCTATTGATAAATTGTTAGGTCACGGTGGATTGTTCAAGACCAAGGGCGTAGGTCAGAAGATCATGGCTGATGCCATGAATGCACCTGTTTCCGTAATGGAAACAGCTGGGGAAGGCGGTGCCTGGGGTATCGCTATTTTGGCGGCTTTTGTCGTTAACAAGGGCGGTTTGACTTTACCTCAGTACCTTGATGATAAAGTATTTAAAGGCGCTGAAGGTTCTACTATCGCTCCTACGGCTGATGACGTCAAAGGCTTTGAAGCTTTCATGGAGCGCTATAAGGCAGGTATTGCTATCGAGAAATGCGCCGTTGATAACCTTAAGTAGTTTTTAAATTAATTGTCATTAGGAGGGAGGCTTGTGTCTCCCTTCTTTTTTGTTGAAATACTTAAAGTCATGAGTGAAATTATTTTTGAAACGAAGCGCCTATACGCAAAAAAACTTACTGCAGATTCAATTTTTGACCTTAAAAAGATGCTGCAGGATCCGCGCGTTATGTACGCTTATGAAGGTGTTTTTGACGACGAGATGACTGAAGCCTGGCTTAACAAAATGCTATGGCGATACGATGAATACGGTTTTGCTTTAAACGGAATATATTTAAAGACGACAGATGAAATGATTGGGCAGTGCGGCATAACCATGCAGGAATACCAAAATTCGTTAGTTCATGAGGTTGGGTATCTGTTTTGTGCTGATTTTTGGCATCAGGGCTATGCGACGGAGGCGGCAAAAGCTGCGCGTGACTATGCTTTTACGGTATTAAAAGCGCCAAGAGTATTTGCTTTTGTGCGTGATACGAATACAGCATCTATGAATGTGGCAAGGCGCTGCGGACTAAAGGCAATAGACATAATTATCAAACATTATCGCAACGTTACTATGCCTCATATTGTTTTTGATCTTACGCAAAAAGAGTGGTCTCTTTTAAAATCTCAAGATCAGAATAGTTGATGTTTTTACTCAATCACTGCAGATAATTTACGAGATGACTGAGTATAATTATGGAGATGAAACTATATAATATGTATAATTGATTATGATGATCTTGAAGGAAGCGAGGGTTTATATGTTTAAGCGCACTGTTTTTTCGTTAATAAAAAAGAGAATGCAGGAACCTCGTCGTTTAATCCAAATCGTATCAGGACCTCGTCAGATAGGGAAGACGACAACAGTAAGACAAGCCTTGCAAGAGTGCTCTTGCGCATTTGCATATCATCTGATTGAGGGCGGAAATCGATATAGAAATGACTTTATTAGCTCTGCATGGAATGAGGCTAGGTTGAAAATAAAAAGTGAAAAGTTATCAGAATTTATTTTAGTTTTTGATGAAATTCAGAATGTTCCGCAGTGGAGTAGTTTTATTAAAAAAGAGTGGGATGCTGATTCTTTTGATGGAGTAAATATAAAAGTTTTTTTGCTGGGATCTTCGCGTGTTCTATTGTTGAAAGGTTTGGCAGAATCATTGATGGGGCGCTTTGAAATCATAAGAATGTCTCATTGGTCATACCTTGAAATGAAAAATGCATTTAATTTTTCTGTAGAAGATTTTGTGTTTTTCGGAGGTTATCCTTTATTTGCCTCTTTGATGCGCGATAATTTTGTAATGTCAGCTGAAGATAAGGAAAGAAATGCAGCTTTTTTGGTGGATGCAATCATAAATGCCACTGTAGAAAAAGACATAATAATTGACACTCCGATTGCAAAGCCGGCTTTATTGAGGCGTCTTGTTGATTTGGCATGCAATTATTCAGGAGAAATTATTTCTTTAAATAAGCTTTTGGGTTGTCTGCAAGAAAAAGGTAATACCTCTACTTTGGCAAATTATCTTGATTTACTGGAGGAAAGCGGGCTTATCAGTGCTTTGCCTAAATTTTCAATGGATAGAGCAAGACTGAGAGCTTCTCCACCTAAATTGCAAGTGTGGAATAACGCTCTTAAAACTAATTTTTTGCAACTTTCATATGACAGTGTACAAAAAGACAAAGCTCTTTACGGCAGGATATTTGAATCGGCAATCGGTGCATTTTTGGTTAGTGCATCCTTTACAGGACGTTTTGAGGTTTTTTATTGGAAAGAGGGAGATCTTGAGGTTGATTATATCCTTAAAAAGGGAGATCGTATTGTAGCAATAGAGGTGAAAAGCAATTTTGAAGTGTTTTCAAAAGGTCTTAATGCTTTTAATGAAAAGTTTAAGCCGTATCGAAGTTTTATTGTTGGGCCGGCAGCTATGAAGCCTGAGGAATTCTTTTCTATCGACCCGATAATGTTGTTTGATTGATTTAACGATATTTTAGAATGTCTTTGTCGGTGATTTTACGTAGGACTTTGCATGGATTGCCGACGGCTACGGTGTAGGGCGGGATATCTTTGTTTACGACAGATCCTGCTCCAATTACCGCCCCTTCTCCAATTGTAACGCCCGGTAAAATACAGACGTTTGCGCCAATCCAGACATTTGACCCTATAGTAATGGGAAATGCATACTCTAGACCTTGATTGCGTCTTTTGGCATCAAGAGGATGTCCTGCGGTTGAGATACAGCAATTGGGCGCTATAAAAACATGATCGCCGATAGTTACTTTAGCTCCGTCTAAAATGATTAAATTGTAATTGGCGTAAAAATAGTCACCAAGTTCAATATTAAAACCGTTGTCACAGTGAAAAGGAGCGGTTATTACGGGAGATTTGCCACACTTGCTGACAATTTTTCTGATTTGTTCTTCCTGCTGTTTCAGATCGCTTGGACGAATTTGATTAAAGTCAAAGCAAAGCTCCTGGCATTTCAAGCGCAGTTTTACGGTTTCTTCACTGTAATTGGCATCATAAAGCATGCCGAGTTCGCATTTTTCACGCTCTGTTAATTTGCTGATATCTTTTGACATCACGATTATTCCGGTCTGTCTTGAGCAAAATTTTTTATGGCGCGACCAAGTCTTAGCATGATGACTAAAAATGAACAGGCAAGCAGAAAATAGCGCAGCATATTGTAGATAACCACAGCATGTTTAAAATTAGCTTCAAACACGGTCGTATCGATGTCTTGGTTGTTTTGTTGAATGTAATAAAGTTCACTGTAGAAAATAAAAGGAGCAATAGCGGTTGCTAATAAAAATATTGCAGCAACGAATCTTCTTTCTTTATTACTGATAATTCCGCCAAAAACAAGCCAAGCCGCACCTGCAATCAGCAAGGATAAATGAAGAGGATCGGGAAATGACGGATTGGAAGTTATTGCTACAGCCCAAAGGGCGACAATTAAAGAGCAGGCAAAAAGAATAGGACGATATTGATCAAGCATAAAAATATTAAGGTTGTAGTTTAAAAGAAATATATGAAATTATCTGTGGTCAGTATACACTCTTTTTGTTAAAATATGCCCCTGTTGCTGGCTTAGCTCAGTTGGTAGAGCAATTGATTCGTAATCAATAGGTCGCAGGTTCGACTCCCGTAGCCAGCACCACCTGTCTTTTTCCCCTCATTTGGATTAATCAATCATCCCAGGGAATAGCCGTATCAGGATGTTCTCCAGACCAAGCGCATAACGGCAGATTATTCAACTCAGACATTTCTTCTTCGCAAAGCGCAAAGTCAAACAGCTTTTGATTTTCAAGCATACGGTCACTATGAGTTGTTTTAGGCAGAGGAAGTACTCCGCGTTGTAATGAGTAACGCAATAGAATTTGCGCTGCGGTTTTGTTGTGGTGTGCGGCAATATCTTTTAGTTTATCGTTATCGATTAGTCCGCCTTGTCCAAGAGGACGCCATGCTTCAATTAAAATATTGTGTTTGACTGAATATTCGTAAGCCTCTTCTTGCAGGTAACCCGGATGAAACTCGATTTGATTGATGCAAGGAAGTACATCGCTTTGCAGCGCGGCAAAGTGGTGAGGGAGAAAATTAGCAACACCGATGGATTTTACTATTCCTTCAGAGCGCATCTTTATAAATTCGCTCCATGTGGATGCTAGCTTATCTTGCCACTTGTTGTCCTTTTTAGAGGCTTTAGGCCAGTGGATAAGCAGTAAATCAACAAAGTCAGTTTGCAGATCGCGTAAAGAATTTTCAAGAGATAACCGGGCTTTTTCAGGACAGAGATCGTCTTTCCATACTTTGGTGGTTATAAAAATCTGATCGCGAGGAACGCCTGATTTTTTTATTGCCTTGCCGATGGAGGTTTCGGATTTATACAATGCGGCGCTGTCAAAATGACGAAATCCCGAATTAATAGCATCAAGGATAATTTGCTCACCGTTTTCGTTTTCTCGAATTTTCCATGTGCCAAAACCGACACATGGTATCCGGTTGCCGTCATTTAAAGTATAGGTTGAGTTAATGTTAGTAAACTCTTTAGCTTGGGTAACAAAATCTTTCATAATTGCAATCTGTTGTTAATCGTGATCTTCATTGCTCGGATAACATCCAAGTACTTTGATTTCTCCTGTTAATTGTTTCAGATTGTCCATGATATTCTGCATGACAGGAGTATCAAGATTTGCTTCGACATCGGCAAAGAAAATTTCTTCCCAAGTCTCGCGGGCATTGCGTTCACGCGGTCTTGAATGCAGTTTAGTAAGATTAATATTGTTTTTACTAAATTCATTTAGTACGGAAATTAATGAGCCGGGAGTATATTTTTTAGTGGTAAAAATTATGGAGGTTTTGGCATCCACGAAGTTTGGAACAACAATAGGACTCATTGCAATTACAATAAAGCGCGTAAAGTTGTTGGGGTTATTGGCAATATCGGTTACCAATGAATTTAAAGAATAGAATTTTGCTGCATTTTTACTGCCAAGGGCGGCTATTTTCGGATTGTTTAATCTTATTACTTCTTTCATGGCTTCAGATGAAGCGCTGGTGTAATGGATTTTTACATTCGGTAAATGAAGATTAAGCCAATTTGAGCATTGAGTAACCGGCTGAGGATGAGAGTATATTTCGGTAATTTCTTCAAGGGTACCGCCGTTTACGGTAAGCAGCGAATGATCAATCGGATAAAAAAGTTCTCCGACAATGCGGGCTTTCATCATCTGGACGATATCAAGGACGTCGTTAATACTGCCAGAGCTTGAATTTTCAATCGGTAAAACTCCGTATTCGGTTTTTCCGCATTCTACGTTTTCCACGATTTCAGCAAAAGAATTGCATCCGTATTCTTCAAATTTTCCGGCATAGCATTCAAGATATTTATGTGCGGCAAGATGAGAGTAGGTGCCGATTGTGCCTAAATATGAAACCGAAGTGCTGCGTTTTATATCTTTGTTGTTAAGTTTATCCTGGATGTAGCATAGTTCATAAGCTACGGTGTAATTCATAATTTGGCGGAAAACTTTGTTAATAAGAGACGGCGCAAGTCCCATTTCGGAACCTTTTTGCATTAGAGTGTTGAGTTTTTGCTGTTCTCTGTTTTTATCACTTACCGGTTGATCACGTTCAAGCTTATAGTTGGCTATATCATCGGCAATTTCTTTTCTTTGTTTTAAAAGTTCTAAAATCTGATTGTCTACGGAATCAATTCGGTCGCGGCATTCTGTGAGGTTTAGCATTTTTATTTATATCTCGTGGTAGTTGGTGGGTAACAACAAAAACTAAAAAGGCGGCAAAAGTGCCGCCTTCTAATAATAATCTTCTTACTCGCGCTTTGAAAGCAAACGCAGAATTTCAATATACAGCCAGCAGATTGTGACCAATAAAGAGAAAGCGTTGAAGTACTCAAAATATTTAGGTAAACCTTGATCTACCGCGATTTGAATATTTTCAAAATCGAGAATAAGACTTAATGAGGCAATTAAGCATACGATAAGCGAAATTCCTATAGATACGGCACCGGTTTGGGGCAAAAGGGCCATATTAAATAGGTGCATGACAAAATCAAGCAGATATAAGACGCAGATTGCACCGGTAGCACCTACAACTATAGAACGAAAACGTGCAGTAGGGACGATAAGCTTCATTTTCCATAAGACAAGCATAACCATCACTACAACAAATGTTGACATAACGGCAGTGACGACGATACCAGGATATTTAAGTTCAAAAGCCATGGAAAGAGAGCCTAGTGCAGCACCTTCAAGTACGGCATAAAGAGGCGCTGTAATAGGTGAAGCTGTCGGCTTGAAAATAGTAATCATTGCGACAATTACTGCAGCAATGACTGAACCGTACATTAAAACAGAAGGTAAAGCTTGATTTGCTACTATGTAGTTTGCCGAGTAAATCATTGAAAAGTAGCCTGAAACTAAAGTAACGGCTACTAAAATAATCGCTTTTGTCGTGGTTCCTGAAAGGGTTGCTGCAGCTTCAAGACCACCGAAGTTGTATGCACCGGCTTCACGGGTAAGAACACCTATGGCTGGATTTGATGATTGCATTTATTTATAGCTCCTAATGTGTTTATAAGATGCTTTCGATTGTACTAAATAGGGGCTATTAGTCAAATTTACAAGCAGAATATGAGCGTAAATGCAAAAGAATCTCACAATTTTGGTTAGCAGCGAAGTAAACAAAAAAACAGAGTTTTTTGTTTACTCGGAAAACCATTGCGGATTACATTTATCCATAACCATGGATAATGATTCGGACGTTTCCTGCAGATGCTGAATTATAGCCTTTTCAGCTAAGTCAGGATCTCGTTTTTTAAGCGCTTCCAGAACTTTGCGGTGAGCCCTGCAGGTCTTGCTTATCGGCGTTAACTCAAATTCAATGGATAAAAAACGCAGACGATCCATTGAACCTTTGACCGTCTCAACTATATCCCATGCTTTGTCATAGCCCGGAGCAGACAGGATAATACGATGGAATTCATCATCAAGGCTAAAGTGCAGGTGGACGTTATAGTCATCGGCAACAGTTTCCTGTTTGTGAACGTTTTCTTCAAGTAAAGCTATGACTTTATCATCAATGCATTTTGCCGTTTTACGAATGATTTTTGATTCGATTGCTTCGCGAATTACCGCACCTTGCAGTACTTGGCTTCTTGAAATACGTTTTACTCTAGTGGTTTTTTTTGGCTCAATTAAAACGAAGCCGTTTTCCGAGAGTTTAATTAACGCTTCACGTACCGGCTGACGGGAAATGTTGAATTTAGCCGATACTTCGTTTTCAGATAAATGGTCGCCGGGCATAAGACGGCATTCAATAATGGCACGCTTTAAGTAGGCATAAATTTGACGGCTTATAGGATCTACGGAATTTAAAACAAATTTATCACCGCTTAAAAAAATATCGTTCACGTTTGTTCCCGCCTGCAAATGAAGTTTGATCAGTTTAACGTAAATTTAGCTTTTTTTACAGAAAGATAGGAGCTTAAGTCTGCAAATTTCAGCATTAGTATATGTCTAAATGATCTGATCATATAAATAAATTTTATATCTTATTATTTTTGTTATTCCTGTAAGCTTCCTTTTTTATTCGCTATTTATCTATAAATATATAAATAAAAATTTTTAATTTTTTACTGATTTTAGTTAAAAGA
>NZ_CAJKVK010000022.1 GCF_905203285.1 uncultured Succinatimonas sp. | reverse complement strand
AACCTGAAATTTACAGTCTAGGTAAAAATCGGATTTTTTATTTTTCTTATTCGGTTTAATTTCATTGTTTTTAAATAGTTTTTTATTATTGGAGCTTGATTTTTTCTATCTTTCTAGGTAAAATAATATACCTAGAAGATGATATTTATGCTTAAAGCTCCTGAACTGCCCAATCTCTATTTCGTCAAGTCCGGCAATTACACTTACGCCCGCATGTACCGTAATGCCTGGCAGAATAAAAAGTCAGGCTCCGGTAAGACCGCGGTCAAAACCCATACCAAAACCGTCGGTCGTATTGATAACAGCGAAGGCGTCGGCATTATCAAGTTTTCATCCGATTTTTGCCTTACCCATCCGCAGCTTAATAAGTTTTCCGTATCTCGTGTCGTTGATGAAGCAGCGGCTGCCTCCGGTAAATACAAACTGGTGTTTACTCCGCTCGATTCTAACGAAGAGCTTTACGCAGCTCCGCGTATCACCTGCGTGAGCATCGGTATGTCAGCGGTGCTTGATGAGTTATTAAAACGCGACGTACTGCCTAATTGTCTAAAAGAAGTATTCGGGGAGCATTATAAGCAGCTGCTTGCTGCGGCTTACTATATGGTGATGGAGCCGGACGCCAAACTGGCAAGACTCGGTCTTTTTGCCCGCGGCTGCCGTTTGCCCGCAGCGGCGGAAGAGCTGTATCCTGCGGCTGTGACCCGTCTTTTAGCTGCAATTACTCCTGAAAAGGTACAGCTGTTTTTCAAATCCTATCTGACGGCTTTGACTAAAAAACGCTTGTTATCCAAAAGAAGAATGTGGGCGCTTGATTCCACCTCGGTCAGTACTTACGCCAAACTCAGCGACGCCGAATACGGACACAATAAGCAGGAAGAAGCGCTGCCGCAAATCAATGTCATGATGATAACGGATGAAGACAGCTCCCGTCCTTTATATTATCAGTACTTCAACGGCTCGATACCCGATGTGTCCGAATGCGTCGGAACTTTCGAACTGCTGCTTAACCTCGGCGTGCATTCTTTCGTTGCCGTTGCCGACAGAGGTTTCTTCAGTGCCGCCAATATGGCCGTGATTGCAGATAAGGGCTATCATTTTCTGATGTGCGTACCGTACGAAAAATGCACCGGCTTTCAAAAATATATTGACGAAGCTATGTTAGCTTTCAGCCGTGACAACCTTTTTGACCTGCGCTGCGGACAAAACGTCTATACCTGTAAAGAGCAAACGGCCGTTGAAGGCGGTAAACACAAGGCTTATGTCCATGTCTTTTATCATCACGAGGCTTCGGGAGCACAAATCGACCATTATCAGCGCCGGCTTAAAGAAGTGAAAGAGCTCTTCATGCAAAAGAAAATCCTAACAGCCGAAGAGCAAGCTTTTCTTTATGCCAATTACCTTACCGATAAAGACAGCCGAGAGTTAATTCTTAACGATAATCATGAGCCAATCCTTGATACCGCTGTCTATAACTCTTTTATCAAAAACGCCGGTATCTGTCTTACCGTTTCCGATAATATTAAATATGCCGATGTCGCCTATCGAGCCTATGTCCGACGCAAGTGCATCGAAGACACTTTCGCTACACTTAAAACCCGCATGCAGCTTAAGCGCTTTCGCGTCAGCTCTGAGGATTCTTTATGCGGAAAATGCTTTATCGAATTTATTGCTCTGACACTTTATTCTTTCTTATACCAACGACTTGAAGCGGCTAAGAAAGCAGAGACGGAAATGCCGCATCATTCCTTAAGCGGCATAATGGACGAGCTGAGGGGAATTAAAGATTATTACTTCAGCAATACCCACGAGCATGTGATCAATCAGCTGTCTAAAAAGCAGCGTGAATGCCTGGATTTGTTCAAGGTTAAATATCCGCATTCCTACTATGACACTGAACTGACTGAAGTTAATCGCAGAAAAAAGGCGCTCAAACCGCACGGCAGCGATCTGCTTAAAGAAATCTAAAGACGATTTTACCTAGACTGTAAATTTAGGGAAAAGAAATGATTTAAAGTTTTGCGTAAAAACAAAAAATGACCGCATTTGCAGTCATTTTTTAGGGGATGTGAAAATTTTCAAAATCTTGGTGGAGATGGCGGGATTTGAACCCGCGTCCCAAAAGACTTCATCTTCAGCACTACATGTTTAGGTTTGTCTACGATCTTGATGCCGGCTGCGGACAACCACGCTACCTTGCACCACAGTCTGGTTAATCCTTTAGTATTTCATCCTCAGACGGGGGACTCCATACGATCTAGTGAAAAACTGACCCCGGATTAATTAAGCGTCACTAGAAAGGCTTAAAACCGAGGGCTTTACGCAGGTTATTAAGCTGCTAAAGCGTAGTTTTCGTCGTTGGCGACTATTTTTTTCCGACAGTTTTACGAGATACCGAGCTCGACATGCGCCTTGGAATCCATGCTTCCGGTCGAATCCAGAATCATCCCCAAGCTCTGCCATTATATATAAAAGTTAAAAAGAAGCAATGAATTAGAAATTTTTTTTCATAATGCGTTCTTTTTCACGCTGCCACTGCTTTTCTTTTAATGAATCACGCTTATCGTGTTCCTGTTTGCCTTTGGCAATGCCGATTTCAAGCTTGGCCCACGAGCCCTTCCAGTATAAGCGCAAAGGAATGATGGTATACCCTTGGCGCTGGGACTGACCTATGAGTTTGCTTATTTCCCTGCGGTTTAAAAGCAGAACTCTGGTACGGGTCGGGTCGCAGACTACGAAAGCGCAGGAGTTTTTAAGCGGATTGATGGTTGCGCCTAATAAAATAGCCTCACCGTCTTTTATCGTGACGTAAGCTTCTGAAATATTGGCTTTGCCCGCGCGCAAAGACTTTACTTCCCATCCCTGCAGCGACAATCCTGCTTCGATGCGATCCTCAATAAAATAATCATGAGTGGCGCGGCGATTGACCGCAATGACGTTATCGCCTTGTTTATGTTTTTTCTTGCCCGCCATAATATTTAAGATCCTATTTTTTTAAGTTGTTATTATCAGTTGTTCAGTGCCGCGAGGTGAGATTGTTAATTCTACTGTAAAAAATCTCATTATCTTCATATTAGTCTATGAATTTTTTTACTTTTTGATTTTAAGACGGTTTCTAAAACTCTTTGTGCGTTTTACCGCCATTTTGATCGAATTTGGTGAATTATTTATGTTAAAATTTGCAAGCTACCCCTCCTGAATTTGTGATTGGAAGGGGCGTATTAATTTCACAAAGGAGCATTTTAAAAATGGCATTAAGTGTTGAAACCAAAGCTAAGATCGTCGCTGAATTTGCCCGTGGAGAAAGAGATACCGGCTCTCCTGAAGTTCAGATTGCACTGTTAACCTACAGAATCGCTGACTTGCAGCCGCACTTCCAGGCAAACAAGAAAGATCATCACAGCCGTCGCGGTTTGTTGCGCATGGTTGCTCAGCGTCGTAAGCTTCTCGACTACTTAAAGGCTTCTGACGTAGAGCGTTATACCGCTATCGTTGAGAAGTTAAAGCTCCGTCGCTAATAACGACCGGCACGGGCGGCATTTTGCCGCCCGAATTTTACGTAAATTCGCGGTTATTTTCGGCGTAAGCTCGGGAAATCCGGCGATGGCAGCTTTTGCTGTTTAGTTTTTTGGCTTAAAAGATTTCAGGGATGAGGGGCACGGTGCCGCTCTGACTTGATTTAGGGTATTGTTTGAACATGCCCGCGGTGGTCTTTTTATATGTGAGAATATATAAATAAGATTATCGGTTAATGGAAGATGGTTTTCCATAAAGTTTCGTGCGCAAGTGCGTGACAGTTCATAAGGATCCGCAGCAGGCAGTTTTTAATTGCGGATCTTAGTAGGAGATATTTTTAATGAATTTAAAGCCTATCACCCGCACCTTTAAATATGGACGTCATACTATTACTTTAGAAACAGGTGCTATTGGTCGTCAGGCTGATTCGGCTGTTATGGCCTCAATGGATGACACTACCGTTTTCGCGACCGTAGTGTGCAACCGCCGCGAGCAGGTCGAGGGCAGAGACTTTTTCCCTCTTACTGTAAACTATCAGGAACGTTCTTACGCGGTCGGCCGTATCCCTGTCAGCTTCTTCAGACGTGAAGGTCGTGCCTCAGAAGGCGAGACCCTTATTTCAAGACTTATCGACCGTCCTTTGCGTCCTTTATTCCCGGACGGTTTCGTTAACGAAGTTCAGGTCGTAGTTACCGTAATGTCGGCAAATCCTGAAATTCCGACCGACATTATTTCTATCATCGCAGCTTCTGCCGCCTTGTCCACTTCAGGACTTCCCTGGAACGGACCTTTGGGAGCCGCACGCGTCGGCTATATTAACGGACAGTATGTTTTAAATCCGTTGACCTCTGAAACTGAAGAATCCGATCTTGATTTGGTCGTCGCAGGTTCCGACAAGGCTGTCGTCATGGTAGAGTCTGAAGCTAAGATCCTTCCTGAGGATGTAATGCTCGGCGCCGTTATGTACGGACATGAACAGCAGCAGGTTGTTATTAACGAGATTAAAGAGTTCGCAAAAGAAGTTAACCGTCCTGTTTGGGATTGGAAAGCTCCCGAGCCTGATTATGAATTGATCAATGCCGTTAAAGCCGATGCCGAGGAAAAAGTCGGTGAAGCTTTCCGTATCGTTGACAAACTTGAGCGCCAGAATGCCCTTGCTACCATTGAAGCCGAGACCATTGAGAAAGTTAAGGCTCAAAAAGAAGAGTGGGCTGAAAAAGATCAGGATATTGCCAAGATCTTCTTTGATTTGGAGCGCGATATCGTAAGAGAGCGTATTTTGTCAGGTGAAAAGCGTATTGACGGACGTACTTTGCGCATGATTCGCCCGATTACCGTGGCTTCAGGCATTTTGCCGCGCGTTCACGGCAGCGCTTTGTTCACTCGTGGCGAAACTCAGGCTATCGCAACTTGTACTTTAGGTTCCGAGCGTGATGCCCAGACCTTTGAGGACATGTCAGGAACAAGAAGCGATCGCTTCATTCTCCATTACAACTTCCCGCCTTATTGCGTAGGCGAGACCGGTCTTATCGGTTCTCCCAAGCGTCGTGAAATCGGTCACGGTCGTTTGGCAAAACGCGCATTGCGTGCCGTTCTGCCCGATATGGAGCACTTCCCGTATACCGTTCGCGTAGTTTCAGAAATTACCGAATCAAACGGCTCTTCATCCATGGCTTCAGTCTGCGGCGGATCCCTTGCTTTGTTTGATGCAGGCGTTCCTTGTAAAGCAGCCGTTGCCGGCATCGCAATGGGTCTTGTAAAAGAAGGCGACCGCGTTGCCGTATTGACCGACATCATGGGTGATGAAGATCACTTGGGCGATATGGACTTTAAGGTAGCCGGTACCACCGAAGGCGTTACCGCTTTACAGATGGATATCAAGACCGACGGCATTACCCGTGAAATCATGCAGCAGGCATTGACCGATGCTCATGCAGCTCGTCTGCATCTTTTGAAGATCATGGCAAGAGCATTGCCCAATCCGCGCCAGACCCTTTCTCCGTATGCTCCGCGCATCGTTACCATTCAGGTTCCGCCTGAGAAGGTTAAGGAAATTATCGGAAAGGGCGGCTTTAACATCCGTGCTATCCAGGCTGCCACCAACACTTCAATCGATATTGAAGATGACGGCACCGTCAAGATTTCAGCCAACACTGCAGCATCAGCCGATCAGGTTATCGCCCGTATCAACGATTTGTTAGTTGAGGTTGAAGTAGGCCGCGTTTACGAAGGTAAAGTAGTACGTATCACCGATTTCGGTGCTTTCGTTAATATTCTGCCGGGTCGTGACGGTTTGGTTCACATTTCTCAAATCGTCGATGAGCGTGTTGATAACGTCAATGATTATCTGCGCGTAGGCGATATCGTTAAAGTCAAGGTTCTTGATCTTGATAATACGGGCCGCATTCGTTTGTCGATTAAAGCGGTAAACGAAGAGAATAAAGCTCAGGACGAAAATGCCGAGACTGCTCAAGCAGAGGTATCAGAGAGTTCTGAACAGCAGTAATTTCCCGTAATAACTTGAACCCGAAAACCAAAATTTTCGGGTTTTATATTGATAGTGCGGCCGGGGGCTGATGCCTGTCGGGCCGCAAAAATTTTTTAAGGGTATAGCGAGCCCGGTTTGCCTGTCATGAATACTTTAAAGAGGCTTATTGCAGGAATATCGCTAAGCCTTATACGGAATTTTGCCGCTTAAGGCTGCAGGAATCCCCGACTTTATAAGGGGAGTAACCGTCAACGTAAGAAGACAGGTAGATTATTTATGGCAACACGTGAGCATTTTTCATCCCGCTTGGGTTTTATCCTGATATCAGCAGGTTGCGCTATCGGACTTGGTAACGTATGGCGCTTCCCTTTTATCACCGGACAATACGGCGGAGCTCTGTTCGTCCTTATTTATTTATTCTTCATGATTGCTTTCGGTGTACCTCTTTTATCCATGGAACTGGCTATCGGTCGTGCTTCACGCCGTACTTTGGCCCGTTCTTTTGAGGAGTTACAACCCAAAGGCACTCATTGGCATTGGCATAAGTTTTGGATGATTGCCGGCAACTACGTGCTGGTTTCTTTCTACAGCTTAATTACCGGCTGGATGCTGTTTTATTGCATTAAGGGCTATATGGGAGAGTTCGGCGTCAATACCCCGGCCGATGTCGCTGGCGCTGATTTCAACGCTATGCTTAATTCCCCTTCAAGCATGTTTACCAGCATGCTGGCCGTTACTGCCATAAGCTTCGGTATTTGTGCCTGCGGTTTAAGAAAAGGCGTTGAGCGCATTACTAAGCCGATGATGCTTTTATTATTCGTGCTGCTTGTTTTCCTTGCTGCCCGTTCTTTCACTTTATCCGGCTGGAGAGAAGGTCTTTCTTATTACCTTGCTCCTAATTTAGATAAATTGACTTCAGCAGGTCTTATGGAAGTAGTTACCGCAGCTATGGGACAGGCTTTCTTCTCGTTGTCTATCGGTATCGGTGCCATTCAGGTGTTCGGCACCTATATGAATTCTTCCCATACCTTGGCAAACGAAGGCTTCACCATTACCGCCTTAAACACCATGGTAGCTTTGCTTTCAGGTCTTATTATTTTCCCGGCATGCTTTAGCTACGGTGTTGAGCCAGGTGCAGGTCCCGGTCTTATTTTCGTAACCTTGGTTTCCGTATTCTCCAATATGTCAAACGGTGCATTCTGGGGCGGTACTTTCTTCCTCTTTATGCTCTTTGCCGCAATCTCAACCTTGATTGCCGTGTTTGAGAATATCGTTGCTATCACTATGGAGCTGTTTACTACTTCACGCCGCCGCTCCGTAATGATTAACTTCGTTATCATCATGGTCATCGGTTTACCTTGCCTTTTTGGCTTTAACTATCTTTCCGACGTTCATCCTTTAGGCGGAAATTCAACCTTCCTCGATCTTGAGGACTTCATTATTTCCAACAATATTCTGCCTTTAGGCGCTTTGTGCTATGCCTGCTTCGTTACATTCAGAAGCGGTTGGGGTTTTGAGAATTATCTTAAAGAAACCAATACCGGTGAAGGCTACAAGATCCCCAGATGGAGCAAATTCTATTACCGCATCATCATTCCGGTTGCAATCGTTTTGCTCTTAATCAACTGCTACATAACCGTGTTCGGTTAATTTAAGGTTTTTTCATGGCTCGTGAACAATTTTCATCACGCCTTGGGTTCCTGCTGATTGCGGCAGGATGCTCAATCGGGCTCGGTAACGTATGGCGCTTTCCGTACATCACCGGAGAGTACGGCGGCGCTATCTTTCTTGTAATTTATTTATTTTTCCTCTTTTTAGTCGGCGTGCCGATTTTGACTATTGAGCTTGCGGTAGGGCGAGCTTCACGCCGCAGCCTCGGCAAGTCTTTTGAAGAGATTTCCCCCAATACCAAATGGAACTTAAACAAGTTTTTCATGATTTCGGGAAATTATGTTTTGATGGCCTTTTACAGCCTGGTTACAGGCTGGATGTTTTATTACATGATAAAGGTCGGCAGCGGCGCTTATACCGGCGTAATCTCTCGCGATGAAGCCGGCGGGTTATTCGGCAGCATGCTTGCCGACCCAGCTTCGCAGTTTATAAGCACTTTGATTGTGGTTATAGGCTCTTTTGCCGTTTGTGCCTGCGGTTTGCAAAAAGGCGTGGAACGCATCACCAAGCCGATGATGATCCTGCTTTTCGTGCTGCTTATTTTTATGGCGGCTCGTTCTTTTTTTCTGCCGGGCGCAAAAGAAGGCATTTCTTATTATCTGATGCCTAACATCGATAACCTTAAAGAGCACGGAATTTTAAACACTCTGTCTGCGGCTATGGCTCAGTCGTTCTTTACCTTGGGTTTGGGCGTCGGGTCAATTCAGATTTTCGGATCATACATGGATAGGGAGCACACCTTATTTTCCGAAGGTATGACTCTTACTATTCTAAATACCGTAGTCGCGGTATTGTCAGGCTTTATTATTTTCCCGGCATGCTTTAGCTACGGGGTGCAGCCTGATTCAGGTCCAGGTCTTGTCTTTATTTCGCTGGTGTCGGTGTTTTCCAATATGGCATACGGTCAGATTTGGGGAGCCGTGTTCTTCCTTTTCATGCTGTTTGCCTCAGTATCTACCCTGATTGCGGTGTTTGAAAACATCATCGCTATCTGCATGGAAATTTTCAGTATTTCGCGCGTGAAATCAGTTGTCTACAACTGCATTGTAATCATCTTGCTCGGTATCCCGTGCCTTTTAGGTTACAATCTGTGGTCTCACGTTCAGCCTTTAGGACAGGGCAGTACGATTTTGGATACTTATGACTTTATCCTATCCAAGAATATTTTGCCTTACGGTACTCTTTGCTATATTTTGTATGTAGTCTTAAAAAGAGGCTGGGGCTTTGACAATTACCTTAAAGAGGCCAATACCGGAATCGGCATCAAGATCCCCGCTTGGGCTCTTAACTATTATAAATTCGTTCTTCCTGTGGTCATTGTGGTTTTATTCCTGCAAGGATACGTGGAAATCTTCGGTAAATAAAGGAAAACATTATGTCTTCTGATCGTGAACAATTTAAAACACGCTTAGGCTTTTTGTTAATTGCCGCCGGCTGTGCTATCGGTCTTGGCAACGTGTGGCGTTTCCCGTATATCACAGGTATGTACGGCGGAGCTCTTTTCGTAATCATTTACCTTGCCTTCCTCCTTGGCGTAGGTATGCCGCTTTTAACTATAGAGCTTGCTATAGGACGTGCTTCTCGCCGTTCTATTGCCCGCGCTTATGAAGTTTTGGAGCAGCCTAAAACCAAGTGGCATTGGAATAAATTCTGGCAGATCCCGGGCAGCTATATCCTGATGTCTTTTTACAGCGTCATTACCGGCTGGCTTTTTTATTACATGATCCGTTTCTGGGTAGGCGGATTTGAAGCCGGCATTCAGCAGGAACAAGCCTCTGTCGAGTTTTCCGAACTGCTTGCTAATCCTTTGACCATGTTCGTCTGCATGGTTACCGTGGTCGTAGCATCTTTTGCCATCGTGGCATTGGGCGTGGTTCGCGGTGTCGAGCGTATCACCAAGCCGATGATGCTTCTGCTTTTTGCTCTGCTTATTTTTATGGCAGTACGTTCATTTACTTTACCGGGTTTTAGCGAGGGTATCAGTTATTATTTGATGCCTAATGTCGGAAGTATTTCAGAGCACGGCATCATGGAAGTTTTGTGGGCGGCGATGGGTCAGTCCTTCTTTACTTTGTCGGTAGGTCAGGGCTCTATCCTTATTTTCGGCAGCTATATGGATAAGCAGCATACCCTGGTTACCGAGGCAACTTACATTTGCGGACTTGATACTACCGTAGCCTTGCTTTCAGGCTTTATTATTTTCCCGGCATGCTTTAGTTACGGAATTGCACCGGATGCAGGTCCTAACCTTCTGTTCGTTACTTTGACCACCGTATTTTCCAACATGTCTTTAGGCTGGTTCTGGGGCGGACTTTTCTTCCTCTTCATGCTTTTTGCCGCGGTATCCACTTTAATTGCCGTGTTTGAAAGTATCATCGCCATTTCCATGGATTTGTTTGCCGTATCTCGCGTCAAGGCGGTTATCGTAAATTTCCTTATCATCACGGTTATGGCAATCCCGTGCGTGCTCGGCTTTAACTACTTAAGTTTCGTCCATCCTTTGGGTTTTGGAACTATTTTGGATTTCCAGGACTTCCTTATTTCCAATAACGTTCTGCCTATCGGCTCATTGGTCTTTGTTCTTTTCATTACCGCCAAGACCGGATGGGGCTTTGATAATTACTTAAAGGAATGCAACATTGGTGATGGCGTTAAGTTATCGCGTGGTCTGATTTGGTATTTCCGTTTCGTAATGCCGCTTATTATCGCTATATTGCTGGTTGCAGGTTACGTAAATATTTTCGGTTAATTAAAAATAAGCTTACATTAAAAAGCGTTCGTCTAAAAAAACGGGCGCTTTTTTTATTTTTTCTCCACTTCTCTCCATTTTCGTAAAAAATTTTTTACACACCTTTTGTCTTCAGGGCTTTGACTGATCAGCTTAAAGCGTTTTGCATCAATATTTAAGCCTTGTTTTATATATATAAAATCATGTTTTTTCTTTATTAAACAAAACGTTGCCTAGATCTTGCTTTTTGGTATAAACTAATAAATGGGAAAAAGTGGATCAAAGTGGTAAAAATTTACCGGATAAGATTATATGCGCAGCAACCTTCTTTTATGCGGAACCAGCGAAATCGCCCTTGATGACAAGGGTCGATTGGCCGTGCCTGCGCGTTATCGCGAGATTTTAAAAGATGAATGCTGCGGAGAATGCGTTATTACCCGCAGTCTTTTTGATCCTTGCTTGTGGCTTTATCCTAAGACCGAATGGGAAGTGGCGGCAGCGGCGTTAAGCGCCTTGCCTTCTCTTACCGATGAGTTGTGCAGAAGCCTGCAGCGCTTGCTTTTAGGCAGTGCCGTTTATGTCAAGATGGACGGACAGAGCCGTATTTTATTGCCTCAAGAATTACGCAGCGCCGGGTCAATAAGTAAAAAAGCCGTGCTTATCGGCATGCAAAATAAATTCGAGCTTTGGTCTGAGGAAATCTTACAGCAGCAGCGTTCACGCGATATTCAGATGATTGCCGACGAACGCGCTACCCTTTTGTCCCATCCTGAACTGAAGAATTTGAAGCTTTAACTTTAGTGAAGGAGCGGGCATGGCATTTTCACATATTCCGGTTTTATTAAACGAGACACTTACGGGGCTTAACATAAACCCTGACGGGATCTATGTCGACGCAACTTTCGGCCGCGGCGGGCACAGCCGTGAGATTTTAAAAAGATTAAGTAAAAACGGCCGCTTATATGCTTTAGATCGTGACCTTAGCGCAATCGAGGCGGCAAAAAGCATTGACGATGAACGTTTTTCCATCGTTCATGCACGTTTTTCACAGTTAAAAGAAGTTTGTGAAGATTTTAAGATCTTGGGAAAAGTAAACGGGATCCTGATGGATATCGGTGTGTCTTCTCCTCAGCTTGACGATGCGTCCCGCGGCTTTTCATTTGATAAAGACGGTCCTTTGGATATGCGTATGGATCAAAGCGCGAAAGTTGACGCGGCTTTAATCGTAAATACGTATGACGCAAAAGATCTTGCTTATATTTTTAAAACTTACGGTGAGGAACGCTTTGCCGGCAAAGTGGCAAATGCCATCGTAAGACAAAGGGAAAAAGCTCCGTTTACCACGACTTTGGCTCTTGCCGATGTCATCAGCGCGTCAATTCCCGGCAAGCCCGGGCCTAAGCATAAAGCCACTCGCTGCTTTCAGGCCTTGCGTATTGCGGTAAACAGTGAGCTTGACGAGCTTAAATCCGCCTTAGAAGGTAGTCTTGACGTTCTTGATAAAGACGGAAGATTATGCGTGATTTCATTTCATTCCCTTGAAGATCGCATAGTAAAAACATTTATTCGGGAAAATTCGGAAGGGCCTAAGCTTCCGCGCGGCTTACCTATAACCGATGAAGAATTGGCGGAGTTGAAACTAAAGTCCTGCACGCTGCAAAAAATCAGCGGTGCGATTAAAGCGACCGATGCTGAAATTTCGCAAAACCCCCGTTCGCGCAGCGCCGTGCTTCGCGTCGCCGCCCGTCTTGGGAGGAGTTTATAATGTTCAATGATAATACCGCGTTAAATCTTGATAACGAGAATTTAAAAACCGCCGAAAAAGAAGACTCTTTGCAAGAGAACAAAGAGCAGGAAGCGGTATTGCCTTTTTCTCTTGAAACTAAAGAGGAAGAAAAAAGCGATCCTGTAAATGAGCAGAGTATTGATGAATTTGAAAATCTCAAAATGGATTCAGGCGAGGATCGTTATTTTTCATATCGTCCCGAATACGCTAATTTATGGCAGATAGAAGAGCGTTTGGTTCCTTCTATCCTTGCCGATATTTCCAAAAATTTCCTTACCTATTTTTTAGGTGTGGTTTTATGCGCTTTGAGTTTATATAAAGTTTATCAGGTGCAGGAGACCCGCGATTTGACGGCCCGCTATAACGAAGTAATGATGAACAACGAAAATCTGCATAAGGAATGGCTGTCATTGCTTGCTCAGCGCCAGACTTTGTCCGAGCAGAACACGATTCGCGAAGCTGCAACGCAGAAGCTTAAAATGGTAGCGCCTAAAACCGAAGCCGAACAAGTAATTAAAATTAACTGAAAATGGTTTATAAGCCTTCTTTAAAAAATAAAACTTTTACTTTAAGTCTTTTTCGCGTCGTAATCGTGTGGCTGGTCGTACTTTTAAGTATGGCCTTTTTATTGACGCGTCTTTTATGGATCCAGGTTTTACATCCTGAAAATCTGATTAAGGAAGGAAATTCGCGCGTGGTGCGCAACTATTCCTTTGAGCCGGCGCGCGGACTTATTACCGACCGCTTCGGCCGCATCCTGGCTATCTCCGTACCGGTTAAAACGGTTTATGCCGACGCTTTGGAGTTAAGCCGCAATAAAGTTACCTATGATGTTGAGAAAATAAAAAAGGTTGCGGCGATTTTAGAGTTGTCGCCTCAGGAAGTCTTTAGCAAGATTAAAAACCCCAAGCGTCGTCACGTGCGTTTAAAACAGTATTTGACGCTTGATAAAGCTAAAGAATTATCCGATATGCGCCTTCCGGGCATCATTATCAATGATAATTATCAGCGCTATTACCCGACCGGCGCGGTGAACGCTCACTTGGTCGGTTTGCTTAATTCAGAAGGCGACGGTGTCTACGGGGTGGAGCAAAGCTTTAACAGCTATTTGTCGGCAAAAGCTTTATCGCGTGTTGCGCATAAGGATTTGCAGGGACATATCATTGAAAACGTCGCGACTTTAGAAGAAGGGAAGGCCGGCGGCAATTTGATGCTAAGCGTAGATGATCGTCTGCAGACCATTGCCTACAGCTCGCTGAAAAAAGCGGTTACCGATCATGCGGCAGAGAGCGGTTCCGTGGTCATGATTGATGTTAAAACCGGTGAAGTCCTTGCCATGGTCAATTACCCGTCTTTTGACCCTAATGATCGCAGCGTATTTAACAGTGAAAAGGCTAAAAACCGTTCAATTACCGATATTCTGGAACCGGGTTCTACGGCAAAGCCCATTGTGGCGTTGAGCGCTCTTGAGCAAAATACCGTTTCGTGGAAAGAAATCATCGACACGAGACCTTTTGTTGTCGACGGCAAGTTAATCCGTGATTCCCATGCGATGAATTACGGTACTTTAACGGAAATATTAAAGTACTCCTCAAATACCGGTATGGCGCATATCGCCTTGCGCACCGGACCTACTAAGATTTTGGATACTTTAAAGCAATTCGGTTTAGGTCATTCAACGGAAAGCGGGCTTGTAGGCGAAGTAAACGGAACTTTAAACGCCAACCGCAGATTCTGGTCGGAAATCGATAAGGCAACAATCGGCTTTGGTTACGGTATTGCCGTCACTCCTTTACAGTTAAGCTCGGCATACGCGACCCTTGCCAATTACGGTTCACGTCTTCCGGTCTCGATTTTGCGTCTGCATCAAAAGCCTACTGCCCTGCAGGTTGCCGACGTTTCTGAAGTTAAACGCATTCATGCGGCTCTTGAGACGGTAGTCTCTCAAGGTACCGGCGGAAAAGCCGCAATCGATCGCTACCGCATCGCGGGTAAAACCGGTACCGCAAAAATCGCTGAAGCAGGCGGTTACGGTTCACGATATTTTGCATCTTTTGCAGGATTTGCGCCGATCTCCAATCCGCGCTTTGCCTTGGTAGTCGTGATTAGAGCGCCGCAAAAGGGCAGTTTCTACGGCGGTACGGTTTCAGGTCCTGTTTTTAGGGACGTGATGACTCGTGCCTTGCAGCTTTATAATATAGCTCCTGACAAACCGGATAAATAAGCGGGAATTAAGAAATGGAACACATGCAAAGACCCAGGACGCTGCAGGAAGTTGCGGCTTTTTTGGAAGAAGACAAGAACGTCGGCTCTTGTTCTTTATCCACGCTTGAAGAGGACTCAAGACAGGTTGTAAAGGGCTCTCTTTTTTATGCGCATAAAGGTCATACCGTAGACGGTTTTGATTTTATGCTAAAAGCTCAGGAGCAAGGCGCTGCGGCCGTTATTTGCGATTGTGATGAGGATCCTTCACAGGAACAGTTAAAGGATGTGTCAATTCCCGTTTTGCATCTTAAAAAAGGAATGACCATAGGGGAGTTTGCCTCCTGGTTTTATTTCAATCCTTCATCAAAATTGCGTCTTATCGGCATTACCGGAACCAACGGCAAGAGCACGGTAACTCAGCTTATCGCGCAGTATCTTGCTTTATTTAACCGTAAGTGCGCGGTTTTCGGGACTTTAGGCTACGGTTTTTTGCCTAACTTAAAACAAAGTTCCAATACTACACTAAGCGCGGTCGCTTTGCAGAAAGCATTAGCTGAGGTGGTAAAGGAAGGAGCCGATTACGCGGCTTTGGAAGTGTCGTCAATCGGTGTCTGTGAAGGTCGCATTGACGGTTGCGTATTTTCAGGCGGGGCTTTTACTAATTTAACCCGCGACCATCTTGATTATCATAAGACGATGGAAAATTACGCTAAGGCAAAGCGTGAGTTTTTAAATCGCGTCAATCCCGATCATTTATGTCTTAATGTTGATGACGCCATGGGTAAAAGTGTCGCGACTTTAAAGCCTGAGGCGATTTTGTTTTCACCAAAAGGAGCGCTTGCCGTAAACGCTCCTGACAAGTCCGTAAAGCACGCGCTTTTAAATGTTACCGATATTGAGTACAAGCATGACGGCCTTAAACTTAAAATTGACAGTACTTTCGGTAAAGGCGACGCATCCTTGTCTCTTTTGGGTACTTTTAATGCCGAAAACTTCCTTTGCGCCTTAAGCGTGCTTTTAAGTTTCCATTTCCCGCTTAAAGAATTACTTGAAAAAGCATCGCAATTAAAGCCGATTTGCGGACGCATGGAGTGTTTTTATAAAGAGGGCAAACCGCGCATGATCGTAGATTATGCGCATACTCCCGACGGGGTTGAGAGTGCGCTTAAAGCTGCTCGCAGCCATACTCCGGGCGGCAAAGTATGGTGCGTTTTGGGATGCGGCGGCGACAGGGATAAAGGCAAGCGCCCGATGATGGCGATAAAAGCCTGCGTTTATGCCGATAAGGTGATCTTCACCTCAGACAATCCGCGTACAGAAGATCCGGTACGCATATTAGAAGATATGGAAGCCGGGGTAAAAGGCAGTGCCGATAATTATGAATGCATCGTAAAACGTGAGGACGCCATAACCAAAGCCTTTAATGAAGCAAAAAGCGCAGATTGCGTGGTTGTCGCAGGCAAAGGCCATGAGGATTATCAGATTATAGGCAAGGTTAAGCACCATTATTCGGATCGCGAGTTTGTGATGGGGCTTTTAGACCTTTAAAGCATAGGACCTAAGATATGATCCCTTTTTATTTAAGCGAGCTTGCAAAAAAAGCGCAGGGTACGTTGACAGGTGATGACGTAAAAGTAGAAAGCGTTACTACCGATTCGCGCAATTGCCCTCAAGGCAGCCTTTTTATCGCATTAAAAGGCGAGAAGTTTGACGCGCATGATTTTCTTGAAAAAGCCGTCGCTTCGGGGGCGGCGTCATTAGGCGTAAGCAAAGGCGATAATTTTTCCGTTCCTTATGTAAAATGTACCGATACTTTGCGCTTACTCGGACTTGCGGGGCTTTTGGTACGTGAAAAATGTAAGACCAAAATCGGTGCGGTAACCGGCTCTTGCGGTAAAACCACGGTCAAGGAGATGGCTTATTCCATATTAAAGCAAGGCTTTAATGCCATGTGTACCGAGGGTAATTTTAATAATGACGTCGGTGTACCGCTGACCTTATTAAGGCTTGATGAAGATCTTGATTATGCAATTATTGAGCAGGGTGCAAGCCATAAAGAGGATATTAAGCGCACCTCTGAATTCGTTCAGGCTGACGCGGCGGTCATTACCAACGTGGGACAGGCCCATATTGAAGGTTTCGGTTCATCACACGGTGTTTATGAAGGAAAAAGCGAGATTTTGGATGCGGTGCTTGAGCGCGGCGGCATCGGCATCGTTCCTTCTTCAAGTGAGTGGATTGACGAGTGGAAAAAAGATTATAAAGAAGCCTTTTCTCAGGGAAAAATGCTGACTTTCGGTTTTAATGACGATGATTTTGTAAAAGTAAGCGAAGTTGAAAGCTCAGCAAATGAAGTGTCGTTTATTTTGACGGCAAAAGGTCAAAGCGAGCATATAAAGCTTAATCTTTTAGGTAAGCATAATGCGAAAAACGCGGCAGCCGCCGCAGCTTTGTGTTTGGCTTTAGGCTGTGACTTTAAATATATAAAGCCCGGTCTTGAAAATACTGCATCGGTTAAAGGCCGTCTTCAGGTTAAGAAATTTTCAGGCTTTACTTTAATTGATGACGCTTATAACGCAAGCTTTAACGCAGTATTGTCGGGAATTGATACTTTAAGTTCTTTTGCAGGTTTTAAGGTGATGGTTTTCGGCGATATGGGCGAGCTTGGCGATGAGGCGGTATCTTTACATGAAAAAGTAGGTTTATACGCCAAAAACAAGATAAATCTGCTATTATGCCTCGGCCCGCTTTCACGGCACAGTGTAGAAAAAGCAGGGGGCATTGCCCGTCATTTTGACAGCCATGAAGAATTAGGCGCGTTTTTAAAGGATGAGGTTTTAAAGCAGCATAAAGATGCCGTGATTTTAGTAAAAGGATCGCATGCGATGCGCATGGATCTTATTACCGATAAGCTTATCGCGTTAAGTGAGAGCAAGGATAGCATTAAATGATCATCTTACTTTCAGAATATCTTTCATCGTATATCGATTCATTTCGAATCTTCAGTTATCTGACGTTTCGTTCGGTACTTGCCATGTTTACCGCACTTGCCTTGTCTTTGTGGTTAGGACCGTACGTTATTCGTAAGCTGCAGGTTCTGCATTTTGGTCAAGTCGTGCGTAAAGACGGTCCTGAAAGCCATCTTAAAAAGCAGGGTACCCCGACCATGGGCGGCGTGCTTATTAACGGCGTTATCGTGATAACCATGCTCTTATGGTGCCGTCTTGATAATCCTTACGTATGGATGACTATCGCGACTGTGGTCGCGTATGGTCTTATCGGCTTTGCCGACGATTATCTTAAAGTTGTGCGTAAAGATCCGCACGGACTTCGTGCCAAATATAAATACTTCTGGCAGTCTGCCGCCGCCGTGTGCCTCGGCTGCTGCATGTACGGGATGGCAAAATCCACCGGTGAGACTTCGCTTGTCATTCCGTTTTTTAAAGATTTTATGCCGGATTTAGGCTTCCTTATTATCCCGCTTGCTTATTTCGTGCTTACCGGATCTTCAAATGCCGTTAATTTAACCGACGGTCTTGACGGTCTTGCCATCGCTACCACCATTACCGTAGCGGCAGGTCTTGGCGTGATTGCCTGGCTTACCTCAAACGCCAATTTCGCGGTTTATCTGTATATTCCGTATTTGCCTAACGCATCGGAGCTGGTCGTAGCCTGTACCGCTATTGTCGGAGCAGGTTTGGGCTTTTTGTGGTTTAACACTTATCCTGCCGAAGTTTTCATGGGCGATGTCGGCTCTCTTGCTTTAGGAGCGGTTCTCGGCATTATCGCTTTATTGTGCCGTCAGGAAATTCTGCTCTTTATTATGGGCGGCGTGTTCGTGATGGAAACGATAAGCGTTATTTTGCAGGTCGGATCTTACAAGATGCGCGGCCGCAGAATTTTCAGAATGGCGCCTATTCATCATCATTTTGAAAAAGGTGGCTGGCCTGAACCGCGCGTATTCATGCGTTTTTGGATTGTTACTTTAGTTTTGGTACTTATCGGTCTTATCACCTTAAAGCTTCGCTAAAGAGTTTTTTATGAACAAAGAGTTAAACGGTAAAAAAATCGCGGTGCTCGGCTTAGGTATTTCCAATGTCGCCGTCATCAGTTATCTTTTAAAACACGATCTTAAAGCCCTGGGCGTTTATGACACCAGAGCCAATCCTCCTTATGTTGATGAATTGCCGTCAGGAATCGATCTGCATTTAGGACCGTTGAATATTGAAGAGCTTAAAACTTATGACATGCTTGTCGTAAGTCCCGGTCTTAGTATTTCCTTGCCGGAAATCGCCGCTGCAGGAAAAGCCGGCGTCGAGATTGTGGGTGATGTTGAACTCTTCGGTCGTGAAGTTACCGACGTGCCGATTATCGGTATTACCGGCAGCAACGGCAAATCCACGGTTACCGCACTTGTCGGCTATATTCTTGAAAAAGCCGGAATTCCGAGCGCTATCGGTGCCAATTTCGGCAATGCCGTATTTGATATTTACTCAAAGCGCAACCAAATGTACGTTTTGGAGCTGTCAAGCTTTGAGCTTGAAACCACAAGCTCTTTGCATTTAAAGGCAGGCGTGATTTTAAATGTCTCGGAAGACCATTTGGATCGCTATGACGGCTCGATTGATAAGTATCGTGACGCTAAGCATCGTATTTTTATGCATTGCGATAATATTATCGTCAACCGCGATGATCCTCGTACTTTCCCCGCAAACGGACACTACGTGGCAAGTTTCGGTCTTGATAATTTAAGTTACGGCCGTGAGGAAACTCCTGAAACCACTTATCTTACGGTAAACGGCAGAAGAGTTTTAGATGTAAGGGATCTTATTATTTGCGGTCGCCATAATGAGCTTAACGCTTTGGCCGCAATGGCTCTTGCCGACGCGGTTGGTATTGATCGCAACGTGCAGATTGAGGCATTAAAGACCTTCCCGGGGCTTGAGCACCGCTGCCAGCTTATCCGCGAACTTAATGGCGTAAGCTACTATAACGATTCAAAGGCAACCAACGTGGCGTCAGCCCAGGCGGCAATCGAAGGCTTGTGCTCACGTCATCCTAAAGGAATTATCCTTTTGGCAGGAGGTCTTGGCAAAGGTCAGGATTTCACGCCGTTAAAGCGCTACTTAGGTAAAGAAGTATCAGCCATGTTCTGCTTTGGCAAAGACGCCGACAAACTGTTGTGCCTTGATGAAAACTATACCCACAGCGTACTTAATTTGCGTCAGGCCTTAAATTCGGCTGTACAGATGGCTCGTCCCGGTCAGGCTATTTTATTGTCGCCTGCCTGTGCATCCTTTGATCAGTTCAAAGGCTTTGAAGAGCGCGGACGCGTTTTCGTTAATCTCGTAAGACACTTAAAGGCTGATGAGGAATAAAGCCGATGAGTGAAAAAGCCGCCGCTGCAACACCGGTTATAAAAAAAGCAAAAGTCAAAAACAAAGTCGGTTTTGACCGCATGATTTTGCTTGTAGCTTTGGCGTTGATGGGGATAAGCGTGGTGCTGATAAGCTCCGCTTCCGTTATGGAGAGTCTTACCCGCTTTAACGATCCGATGTACTTTTTAAAACGGCAGCTTGTTTATGTCGCAGCAGCTTTGTTTTTAGGCTTGGTCTGCGCGGCGATTCCGACCGGGGTTTGGAAAAAATACAATATGACTTGTATGTTCCTTACCATAGTGCTTTTAATTTTGGTGCTGATTATCGGTCGTGAGGTTAATGAAGCCAAGCGCTGGATCCATTTAGGATTTATCAACATTCAGCCAGCTGAAATCTTAAAGCTGTGCTGGATTTTGTATTTCTCAAGCTATACCTGCCGCAAAATTAATGAAGTTCAGTCAAGCCTTGCAGGCTTTATCAAGCCGATGATTTTCATCGCCGTGATTTCCTTGATGCTTTTGGCGCAGCCTGACTTTGGCTCTTTGGTGGTGGTAACCTGTATTACTTTCGGTATTTTGTTCGTAGCAGGCGCCGGTCTTTTAAAGTACATCGCCACATTAACTATTGTCGGAGTTATCGGCGGTATTCTGGTCATGATTCAGCCGTACCGTATGCGTCGTATTCTATCTTTCCTTGATCCGTGGGAAGATCAGTTCGGCGCCGGTTATCAGCTTACGCAGTCTTTAATGGCTTTCGGACGCGGCGGGTTAACCGGAGAAGGTCTTGGCAATTCCATTCAAAAATTAGGTTATCTTCCTGAAGCTCATACCGACTTCGTGACCGCGATTTTAGGCGAGGAATTCGGCTTTATCGGCATGAGCGTGGTGATTTTGCTTGAATTCATTCTTGTTTATAAAGCAATCGTAATTTCATTTAATATTTTACGTAAAGCTCCTTTGTACCAAGGTTATGTGGCTTTCGGCATCGGTGTATGGTTCTGCTTGCAGACGGTGATTAATATCGGAGCTGCATCCGGCGCTCTTCCGACCAAAGGACTTACTTTACCTTTGGTAAGCTACGGCGGTTCGTCGCTTTTTGTTTCAATTGCCGCTATAGCGATTTTATTGCGCATTGATTTTGAATGGCGCAACGGCAGTTTTAAAGCCGATTTAAAAGAAAGCTTGCAGGGAAAAGCTTCTTAAGTTTTTACGGCAAGAGTCATTTAAAAGATCTTGCCGTAAGTAAAATTAATTAAGACGGGAAGAAACTATCATCAAGGATTTGAGCTATTGCCTATTCATCTTGCCAAATTGGTTAAATCTAACTTATCAAAATGACCTATATGCCTGAAAGCAGTTTGCTAGCTGAACCAAGCAACAATATCTCGTTCATAAAGAGTTTACTTTTTTGCCTTTGCGCGGTCTTATTTACGATATTTTTTTAACTATTCTCAAAGATTTGTTCAGGCAGGAAATACGTTATTCCTGTTTGACGCAAAGGACGTTTTTTTAAAAATAACACTAAATGAATTTTTTGCTCTTTTTTAATAAAAGGCAGACATTTTGTTTTTTCTGATAAATCGTGAATTAGGCGTTCGGCATTTTCCGTCTCGGTCCACTTACACTCGCCGATGAGTATATGTTTTTTGTCAAATGATTCGGCTACCACGTCAAGCTCTATCATTTTTCCTTCTTTACAGTCGTTGGGAAAGATTTTTCCCCACCAACTTGATGCCAGATTGTAAGTAACTCCATCAATCACGTTGCCGCTTATGAAATTTCTGCATAAAAGCTCCCAATATTGTCCAACAAATTGCGTAAATTGGGCATCGATCATTTTCATGACCGTATCATATCGTCCTAACTCTAAAATAGAATGGTAGGGAGAAATAAACCGAAAATAAAAAGATAAAAGGTTATCATTAATTTTGTAAATCCCTTTTTTGCTGTTTTTTTCATTTTCACCAAAGGGAATTTCACGGCGTATATAGCCCAACTTACGGAGTTTGCTTAAAGACTCGGTAATTTGTGTGGCATTTTTACCCGCTCTTGCTGCAATTTCCGATAATTTGTTCGCTCCGTTGCCGATGATGGAAAGAATAGTAGATGTTTGGACCGTTTCACGTAAATCATCTCTAAGCAGGCGCAGAGGTTCTTCTGCTAATATACCCTTTGTGTCTAAAATTAATTTTTCAATGGCGGTTTTACGGTCAGGATAATCAGATCTAAGCTCCCAATAGCGGGGAATCCCTCCCCAGACAGCGTACTCTTCAATAGATTCTTCAGAATTAATATGTAGGGCTTTAGAAATATATTTTACGGGGATGGGATCCAATTTAATGATTTCATCGGCAAGCCCATACAGAGGTTCTTTTCTGTTAAGAATATATCCTTGCATCAGTTGCTGAGAAGAGCCGCAAATAATCAAGTCAAATTTAAGTGTACGTTCATTAAGCAATTTTTGAATAACTGATGCAATAGAGGGACAGCTTTTAACTAAATAAGGAAATTCATCAAGGCAAATTAAGAGGCGTTTTGTGAGTTTTGCGTTTAATTCTCGAAACAAAGTTTCCCAGTCAGGGTAAATAACTCTGTCAAAATAGGGAATATTCAAGGCGATAGTTTTAGATAAAAGAAAGCGTTGATTTGCTTCATTGGTCTGATCGCTTAAAAAGTAAATATCTTGTTTGGACAACGTTTCTTTGATTAAAGTTGATTTGCCGATACGTCTGCGTCCGTAGATCACAATAAATTGTGTATTTTCTCTACTTAACGCATTGCGTAAACGGTCTTGAGAGTCAATTCTATCTATAAATGTTTCTAGTTTCATATTAAAAATTATAAATAACAAAGATTATCTTTGTTATTTATAATAATGTTTTTTACGCTTAAAATCCATCATCTTGATAAAACACAAAGATTATTTTCATTAAAGTTATTTTTGTTTAAATCGCTGATGACTCTAACGGAATATCTACTCAAAGCGTATTCCAAAATAGAGTTAATTTAACCGCTAAAGCCAATAATAATATTTCTGTAAACTCCATCGGAATATCGGCTAGTTGCTCTGACACCTGAAATTTACAGTCTAGGTAAAAATCGGATTTTTTATTTTTCTTATTCGGTTTAATTTCATTGTTTTTAAATAGTTTTTTATTATTGGAGCTTGATTTTTTCTATCTTTCTAGGTAAAATAATATACCTAGAAGATGATATTTATGCTTAAAGCTCCTGAACTGCCCAATCTCTATTTCGTCAAGTCCGGCAATTACACTTACGCCCGCATGTACCGTAATGCCTGGCAGAATAAAAAGTCAGGCTCCGGTAAGACCGCGGTCAAAACCCATACCAAAACCGTCGGTCGTATTGATAACAGCGAAGGCGTCGGCATTATCAAGTTTTCATCCGATTTTTGCCTTACCCATCCGCAGCTTAATAAGTTTTCCGTATCTCGTGTCGTTGATGAAGCAGCGGCTGCCTCCGGTAAATACAAACTGGTGTTTACTCCGCTCGATTCTAACGAAGAGCTTTACGCAGCTCCGCGTATCACCTGCGTGAGCATCGGTATGTCAGCGGTGCTTGATGAGTTATTAAAACGCGACGTACTGCCTAATTGTCTAAAAGAAGTATTCGGGGAGCATTATAAGCAGCTGCTTGCTGCGGCTTACTATATGGTGATGGAGCCGGACGCCAAACTGGCAAGACTCGGTCTTTTTGCCCGCGGCTGCCGTTTGCCCGCAGCGGCGGAAGAGCTGTATCCTGCGGCTGTGACCCGTCTTTTAGCTGCAATTACTCCTGAAAAGGTACAGCTGTTTTTCAAATCCTATCTGACGGCTTTGACTAAAAAACGCTTGTTATCCAAAAGAAGAATGTGGGCGCTTGATTCCACCTCGGTCAGTACTTACGCCAAACTCAGCGACGCCGAATACGGACACAATAAGCAGGAAGAAGCGCTGCCGCAAATCAATGTCATGATGATAACGGATGAAGACAGCTCCCGTCCTTTATATTATCAGTACTTCAACGGCTCGATACCCGATGTGTCCGAATGCGTCGGAACTTTCGAACTGCTGCTTAACCTCGGCGTGCATTCTTTCGTTGCCGTTGCCGACAGAGGTTTCTTCAGTGCCGCCAATATGGCCGTGATTGCAGATAAGGGCTATCATTTTCTGATGTGCGTACCGTACGAAAAATGCACCGGCTTTCAAAAATATATTGACGAAGCTATGTTAGCTTTCAGCCGTGACAACCTTTTTGACCTGCGCTGCGGACAAAACGTCTATACCTGTAAAGAGCAAACGGCCGTTGAAGGCGGTAAACACAAGGCTTATGTCCATGTCTTTTATCATCACGAGGCTTCGGGAGCACAAATCGACCATTATCAGCGCCGGCTTAAAGAAGTGAAAGAGCTCTTCATGCAAAAGAAAATCCTAACAGCCGAAGAGCAAGCTTTTCTTTATGCCAATTACCTTACCGATAAAGACAGCCGAGAGTTAATTCTTAACGATAATCATGAGCCAATCCTTGATACCGCTGTCTATAACTCTTTTATCAAAAACGCCGGTATCTGTCTTACCGTTTCCGATAATATTAAATATGCCGATGTCGCCTATCGAGCCTATGTCCGACGCAAGTGCATCGAAGACACTTTCGCTACACTTAAAACCCGCATGCAGCTTAAGCGCTTTCGCGTCAGCTCTGAGGATTCTTTATGCGGAAAATGCTTTATCGAATTTATTGCTCTGACACTTTATTCTTTCTTATACCAACGACTTGAAGCGGCTAAGAAAGCAGAGACGGAAATGCCGCATCATTCCTTAAGCGGCATAATGGACGAGCTGAGGGGAATTAAAGATTATTACTTCAGCAATACCCACGAGCATGTGATCAATCAGCTGTCTAAAAAGCAGCGTGAATGCCTGGATTTGTTCAAGGTTAAATATCCGCATTCCTACTATGACACTGAACTGACTGAAGTTAATCGCAGAAAAAAGGCGCTCAAACCGCACGGCAGCGATCTGCTTAAAGAAATCTAAAGACGATTTTACCTAGACTGTAAATTTAGGGT
>NZ_CAJKVK010000021.1 GCF_905203285.1 uncultured Succinatimonas sp. | reverse complement strand
CACCGCCCCGCAGGCAGCCGGTAAGATCCATTCTGACTTTGAACGCGGATTCATTCGCGCCCAAACCATCGCCTATGATGATTTCATTAAATACGGCGGTGAAAGCGGTGCCAAGGAAGCGGGTAAACTGCGCTCTGAAGGTAAAGACTATATCGTTCAGGACGGCGACTTATTTGAATTCTTATTCAACGTAAAATAAGTTAAGTCAATTTATGCAAAAGGCGGGAATTTCCCGCCTTTTTCGTATGGAAAAGAAGACTTTTACTCTTCTTCCATCATTTTGATGCCGTTTACGATAAATAAATCGCCTTTAATCTGCTCGAGCACCAATTCACTTGCGCCGCTGTTCATGGCACCTAACAAGCCGTTATTGGGTGACATGCCCATGCACACCATGCGCGCATCAATATCATGACTTAAATGCGGAATTTCCTCATCAACGCGGCCAATAAGGACATGCGTACGCTCATCAGGAATACCGTGTTTGTCAGCAAATTCCTTTAATAAATCCCCGTGATAATCAGCCCTGCCATCAGTTGCCCCATGCGACTTGAACATAGGAGACATCGAGGTGTTTCTGGTTCTGATGCCAAGATGCAAAGGAGAAACCACATTCGCCACATGAATTTCACCGTTAAAGTTATTGGCAAACATTGTTGCAGCTTCAAATAACTTATCATCGGCAAGAACTTCATGATCATCCGCCTCAAAATCAATGCACAGCAAAATAGCTCTGCCAAGGCGCTGCGGGGCATGCGCATCTTTAACAACCAGCAAAGGTATGCTTATAAGGCGCATAATGCTGCAGTCAATCGTACTGATAAACAAATCTTTGATTGTGTTGCGCTTATTGGCTGAAATTATCGCAAAAAGATAATTTCCTTCTTTTGCTTCCTGCACAAAGGCTTCAGGAACATTTTTATTAAAGACAATCTTCGGAATGAAATGTTTAATGCTCGGATAACGCTGCGCAATCTTTAACATTTCACGAGACATCTGCTGTTCCAGCGACGGCTTGGTCAGATCGTCAAACTCATGAATGACGCGGCAAGCGACCACTTCAAGCTCCGGCATAAAACGGGCAAATTCTGCCGCCCGTTCCATGGCCGGCTGCACTTCTCCGGGTTTTAACAATACCAGGACACGTACTTTTTCCCCGTCCATAACTAACTCCTTATGTCATAAGATTTATTTATAATTTAGTATAAAATTTTAGTTCATAAGATAAATATTGATAAATATTTGAAGTAAGGCATAGCTTTTTACTCATTTCGTCGACTAGGTCACGTAAAAAACAACAGCTTAAAGAAGAAAACTCTTTTTAAGCCCTCCTCTTTTTCTTTAGCAACGAACAGAAAACCGCATCCGATTTACAAAATATTCTTATCTATTCACAACACAAAGATAAAACACAGATTGTTTAAGAAATTCCGGTATAAGTTTTACCTAAAAATATTTTGAACACTTCATCACAGTTTTAATTTAAGGCTGGAATATCCGCTTGACCTGCGGGGGGGGGGAGGAGGGAGAGAAAATATTTGAGCATACGAAAAAGTAATTACTTTATGCTTACTTATAAGGAGTTTTCATTCATGAAACAGAAAGCAAATCTAAAAAAGAAGATTGTTCCTTCTTTACTTACTGTAAGTATTTTGTGTGCTCTATACAGTACTGATGCTTTGGCCCTTAGCATAAACGGAAAACATGAGGCAGATCTTGGTTTAGAGCCAGTTGACGGCTACTATGTTATTGATGGCGATGTATTAGGTGGTGACGGAGCAGGAAGCCATAAATTTGTAATCGCCCAAGGCAACAAAGTCATGATAGTTAAACCTGGCGATGCAGGTAAGTTATTTACAGATATTATAAATGCTCCATCACTTGATAACATTAGACAAGCCTTAACAGAACACTCTGTCGTCGGAGTTGTCGGTGGTGAAGGAGATTTAGATCAAGGAGTACAGACAGGTCTATCTGTTGTTGCAAAATTAGCCCCAAGGCTAGGAGATTTCTTCACCTCAACAGATCCTTCCCTAGCAACTTCCTTAACAGACCTCGGGGATATTGCTGATAAGATAACAAAAATTGACACGACTGAAGAACATACTTTAAACGGCGACACCTTTGTAACCATCGGAAATGATGAAGTCAGTCCTGTTGTAATTGGAGCAGTCGGCGGCGATCTGGTAATGGATACCGGATTGACAGGAAAGCTGAATCTTTCATTAAATGAAGCACGACCCACAACACTAATTGATGTATCAGATCATAATGAAATCAACATAGTGCGTAATGGTTCCAGCAATTTAAAATTTGATAACGGCAATGTTTTCGGTGCAATAGGTGGAAGTGCTGCTATTGCGCTCGGCGGTATCTCTGCTCTGGGCTCTGCTTCTTTAAAACCATGGGGCCCAATAACAGTTAAGGTTGATTCTACTCTTACATTTAACGGCTCAACCTCAACAGTACTTACCGATTCTGTTAATACCGAGATCAACAATAATGCTAATGCTGCAGGTTTGTTTAATGGCGGTATGGCGATAGCTGTAGGCGGCAATGCTACAAGTACTGTAGGTGGCGATACCACTTTAACTGTAAATTCTAAGAAGGTTAATGTTAATTTAAATAGCGCCATTGACGGTGTAACCGTCGGTCTGATGGGAGGCGGTGCAGCTATTTCCACTATTGGAGGAACTGCTGACAGTACTGTTAACGGATCTACTAATATAAATATTAACAACGGTATGAGCTTAGGTATTGCTGGCGGAGGTGCAGCACTTGCCGGAGATGCTACAGGATTAGTAGAAGCTATTAAAGGCGGTCAAGTTGGCAATGACGCAGGATGGGCTGACAAAGGAATACTGGAATTACTCGGTCAAGGTGGCGGTACACCTAATAGCGATATAATGATTAATGTTGCTAACGCCATCCAAGGAGGTACAGCCAAATCAACGATCATCAAAGATACCAACATTAGCCTTACCGGAAATACTACTGCACTAGGTGTTATAGGCAGCGGTATAGCAATTGCCTCTCATACTTACACTTGGAAAAATGACGGTTCCGAAAATAACAGTGCTTATACAACTAATGACGCATACGGTAAATCCGTGGCAACATCATCAAGCGGCAAAGCCAATATTACCGTAAATCTTGAAAGCGCGAATCCTGCTAATGTTGCCGCAAATATCGGCGGTGCTTTAAGCAGTATCATCTCTGCTGTTAAAGACGGAAATCTGGATAACATAACCCTTGACGGTATTGTTGGACAAGGAGCTGTAGTAGGCGTTTTCGGCGGCGGTGCTGCCTTCAGTCACGGCAGCCTGCGTGGAACTATTAAAGACTCAGATCCGCAAGGTGCTCTTGCCACTGTTACCAATACTGGGGCTAACATTAACTTATTAAAAGGCTACGCAGCCGGTGTATTCGGCGGCGGTGCAGCCGGAACTTTAAATAACGCCAGAGCTCAAACTTCTACGGGTACGGTTAACACCTATATCGGTCAAGAAATGAATACGGTCGGCGTATTCGGCGGTGGCTTTGCTCTAAGCATGGAGGGAGACAAAGCTGTCGACAATAAAAGCCATACTGCCGAAATTCTAGCAAAGAGTTCCGTAGACTACAGCAACATTATGATTGACGGTAATGTTGACGGTGTTTACGGCGGCGGAATGGCCATCGGTAATTCTGTACGCAAACCAGAAGCAAGTGCAGACAATAAAATTGATGCACAGACTCACGTCGGCTCATCCTCCATTACGGTTAACAGTGGCACTATTGAGCAGCTACAGCTTATCAGCATCATGAATGCCAGCAAAAATGATAATGAAGATGGCTACCCTCAGTGGAACAGGCTGGGTCTGAATGCCAGCATGACAATGGTAGACCTCAAAGGCATTACCGATAAAACTTCAATAGCCGCAGGCGGTATGGCTCTAGGAATGTCTGGCTCAGATATTGTAGATACTGCAACTATCACTATTAACGGCGGTACTATCACGAAGGATATTTTAGGCGGAGGCATTGCAGTTGACAACCTTACTAAAGGCAGCGGTGCCCATGTGGGTGAAAGCAATATAACGCTCAACGGCGGTACTGTCGAAGGCAGTATTTACGCCGGCGGTGCTATTAACGGAACAACCCCGCAAAAAGTTGATGAAGTATACACTGCTGCTGATGATGATATCGGATACGGCACATCTGCTACTTCATCAACCGTCAATAAAGCTGTCATCACTTTAAATGGAGCTACTGTTAAAGGTGAGATCTCAGGCCAAGGCTATAGCTTAGCTACTGTTTACGGACAAGACAATAACTTTAACCCTTATTACAACGGCAATAGTGTTGACTATACAAAGACATCTTACGAAAGCGTCAATAACAGCACTTTAATTCTTTCAGGTACAAACACCTTAGAGGCACTTAAAGCTGACGGAGACTATATAAGTCAAAGCAAAATCCACGACTTTGACAACATCACCGTCAAAGCAGGCAGCGTCACCAAGCTGTCAGGACTTACTGCAGGAAGAGATGTTGCCTTAATTGATGCACAAGATACCGATGTTGTCGTTGAAGACGGCGCAAAGCTTGATCTTGCAGGCATTGAACCGGTTGACAGCGATGCTAAGTATCTTATTGCAAGCAAAACTGACGACAAGGATAATTTCTGGAACAACGATGCACTCGTTTATGACAGAACTGAAAGCTATGCAAATGCTGTAAACGCAGGAAGCAACTACAACATTACATACAAGCAGTTGAGCGCCTTAACTGAAAAAGAGCAACAGAATGCCACCAATGAGCTTGTAGATACTTTAGGCCCTAGCGCCGGTTCCATCCGCGCCCTTGCAGAGGAAGTTATCACCAACGGCGATAATATCAATAAAGGAGCTAAGAACTTCTTTAAAGATACTACCTCACAGGGTCAGAATCTAAGCAGCGCCATGATGCTTATCGGTGAAGCTGCAGGTGTTACGAGCAATACCATTGCCATCGCCGGTAATATGGCCGATAACTCCGTACTGCGTCTCTCCTTTACTCAAGACGACGTGACAGGAGATCCGCGCGTCAACGAAAACGGCGCCGTTTGGGTCAAGTACTTCCACAACAGCCGTGACTTGGACGGTGTAGACACCAGCTTAGGATCTTTTGATTCCGACAGTGATTTTGACGGTGTCACCGTAGGTCTTGACATCATGCAGTACAACAACATGCAAGCCGGCATCGCATTTAGCTATGGCAAAGGCGATTCTGACGGCATGGGCATCGAAAACGACTTTGATATGTGGGGTGTCAACCTCTACGGCAACTATAAGACCGATTATTTAAACTTCATCGCAGATATCGGCTATAGTGAAAGCGACAACGAGCTTGACGGTCACGTTTTGGGCAAGAAAGTTGAAGCTGACAGAGACGTTTCCGTAATTACCGCAGGGCTTAGAGCTGAAACCATCTACACTCTTGACAATGTGCAGTTCGTTCCTTACACCGGAATTCGTTACTACAACATCAATCCTGACGACTATACCTCCAAGTATGACGGACAGAATGCCTTCAAGTACGATTCCGATCGTCTGAACGTTTGGACATTGCCGCTCGGCACCAGCGTACGCGGAGAGTTTGCCTTTGACAACGGTCTTAAAATCACCCCACAGGCTGAAGTCGCCTACATCTTTGCCTTCGGTGATACCGATGACAATGACATAGATGTCAGCATGGGCACCGCCGCCGCATCATCGCTTAAGTACTCGGTTATGGATGACGGCAGCTTCCTTGGCAACGTCGGCCTTGAAATCGGCTACAACAGCTTTAACTTCGGTTTAGGCTACAGCTATCAAAAAGGCAGCGATGCAGAGTCTAACAATTGGTACGTCAATGCCGAATACAGCTTCTAAAAGTTAAGCTCTACGGCCTGCCTCACCATAGAGCTTCATAACTTCAAGTAAAGCCGGTCTCTACAGCCGGCTTTTATTTTTTATCAACGCACCTAAAAAGGTGCAGTCTGCACTTTTTTTATCTCTTGTTTTACAATAAAAAAAAGTTTTTTCATCAATATTATTTAACACTATGCAAAATACTCAATTATCCTGGCAGAACGCAGTATTTAAATTAAATGAAAAACTGTCCGTTTCAATTCCTGCTTTAAACCTTAAACCCCATGATTTAATCGTTTTAATCGGCAGCAACGGCTGCGGCAAAAGCTCGGTCGCCCGCGCCCTTGCCGGAGAGCTGCCGCTGTCGCAAGGTGTTGCCCCGCAAAACTTTAATGCCGCTCTCGTGTCTTTTGAAAAACAGCAAAAATTGTTTGAAGACGACTATAACCTGCGCAATACCGACGCAGCAAGCGAACACGAAGAACGCGGTTTTACTCCGCGTGATTTGTTAAAAGACTCCGATCCTAAAATATTGTGGGAAGTAATAAAAGCTTTTAATCTTGCCAATCTACTCGATCGTCCGGTTCGTCTTTTATCTGGAGGTGAAGGACGCAAAATCCTTATTGCCCAGTGCCTTTGTACCTCTCCTGACCTTTTAATTCTTGATGCCCCTTTTGACGCTCTTGACGTAAAGTCACGCCAAAATCTTTTGGAGATCATCTCTTACATTCACGAGAACTATGAAATCCCCGTAGTGCTTATAGTCAACCGTCCCGATGAAATTCCCGCCTCTCTTTCCATGATGGGCATCATTCAAGATCTTAAAATCATTAAAATCGATAAAAAAGAAGTTATTGAAAAAGACGAAGACGCCAAAGCCCTGCTCTTTTGCGGCAACCTTCCTGACATCACTTTGCCCAAGGCCCCTGCAAAATTCAGGCTGCTGCCTTTAAAACCGGGTCCTTTGGTTGAACTTAAACACGTCAACATCACCTACAATCGCCCGATCTTTACCGATCTTGACTTTACCGTAATGCCGCATGAGCATTGGCAGATTTCAGGACCCAACGGCGCCGGCAAATCGACCTTGCTGTCGCTTATCACCGGCGACAACCCTTTGGTTTACACCAATGATGTAACCGTTTTCGGCTTCAAGCGCGGCAGCGGCGAGTCGATTTGGGATATTAAAAAATACTTTGGCGTCGTAAGCGGTGCTTTACATCTTGACTATCGCGTCAGCGCTCCGCTTATCAACGTGGTCTTATCGGGATTTTACGATTCAATCGGACTGTATAACCGCCCAGGTGATGAAGAAATCAACTGCGCAAAAACCTGGCTTAAACTTATAGGCCTTGAAAACAAAGAGCAAATGAGCTTTAAACAGCTGTCTTTTGGTCAGCAGCGTATTTTGCTTATAGTAAGAGCACTTGTTAAAAATCCGCCGCTTCTTATTCTTGACGAGCCGCTGCAAGGACTTGACAGCTATGCCCGCGCCATGGTGCGTTCATTTATCTCTTATTTCATGCATCACGGCGACACCAGTATCTTATTCGTGTCGCACCATGCCGAAGACGCGCCTGAAGGCATCACCAACAAGCTTACTTTCGTGCCGGTCGGTGATAATAACTATGAAATAGTCCAGGAAAAGATTAAAGACTGACTTTAAAAACTCTGCGGATAAATCCCGCCTTTAAAGGCGGGTAATATCACTTCCGGCACAAGTAATCGCCTTTGCAGATATATTTATATGTAGTCAAATCTTTAAGCCCCATCGGTCCTCTTACATGCAGTTTCTGCGTTGAGATGGCCACTTCTGCGCCCATACCGAACTGTCCGCCGTCCGTAAAACGGGTGGATGCATTAACGTAAACACACGCCGATCCTGCCGCGTTGCAGAAAATTTCCGCATTTTTGCATGAGTCAGTCAAAATCGAGTCGGAATGATGTGCCCGGTGTCTGCGCATATGCGCCACCGCGTCTTTCACATCTTCAACAGCCGCAATGTTTAACGCAAGGCTCAACCATTCTTTGTCAAATAAAGTGGGATCCCCGCGATGCAGATACGGATATTCTTTTGCCTTGCATAAAGTAAAAATATCGCCGTGAGCATAAATTTCTATCTTGTACTTTTCAAGTTCAGGCAAAAGCATATCAATAAGCGGAACCGCGATATCTTCATGCAAAAGCAAAGTATCAAGAGCATTACAGGCAGACGGCTTTTGTACTTTTGAATTTATGATGATATTGACGGCTTTAAGTAAGTTGGCGGTCTTATCGACAAAGATATGACTTACGCCAAAACCGCCCACAATCACCGGCATTGTCGCAAACTGAACGCACATTCTGTGCAAAGCTTCACCGCCGCGCGGAATAATAACGTCAATATAGCTGTCAAGAGAAAGCATGGTCTTGATATGCTCTCTATCAGGCGAGTCAATGAAAGTTACCGCACGTGAATCAATTTGACACTCTTTTAATACTTTGTGCAAAAGCTTGACCAAAACGGCATTGGTTTTAAGCGCTTCCTTTCCGCCGCGCAATACGCAGGCATTACCTGATTTTAAGCATAAGGACGCAATATCGATGGTTACGTTGGGCCTTGCTTCATAAATAACGCCGACGACTCCTAAAGGTACGCGTTTTTTATAAAGCGTAAGCGTACTCTCAACGGTATGCCCGTCATAAATTTCACCGACCGGATCGGGCAAAGCGGCTACTTTTCTTACGCCGTCAACCATTTCTAAAAAGCGTGACTCATTAAATTTAAGCCGATCGACCAAAGCCTCTTGCAGATTCTTTTCCTTTGCTAATAAAACGTCCTCGTTATTTGCCGCAAAAATTTCTTCTTTATGCGCCAAAAGCTCATCGGCAAGCTTTAATAAAAGCTCATTTTTATCCCGCGTAATTAAATCAGCGATTTCAAAAGAAGCCTCATAGGCTCCTTTAACCATTTCTACTATATCCATCACTTACGATCCTAAAACAACCAAATCATCGCGGTGAACCACGACCGCCCCGTGATCAAATCCTAAAATAGCATCAATATCCTGAGATTTTTTTCTTTTAATGCGATCAACTTCATCAAATGAATAACGACTTATGCCCTTAGCCAATTTCCTACCGGACAAATCGCACAAAGTAACAATTGATCCGCGATAAAACTCGCCAGTTACTTTTATTATGCCCGAAGGAAGCAAACTTGCTCCTTTTTTAACGATTGCATCTTTGGCCCCGTCATCAATAACAATCTGTCCGGAGCTTTTGGCCATCGTTGAAAGCCATAATTTTTTCACCATCAAAGGAGAATGCGTCGGCTTAAAGAAAGTAGCCTCGCCTTCCCCTTTTACCAAATCAAAAACGATTTCAGGTTTTGCACCCGAGGCGATAATAAGTTCCATTCCGGCTTTAAGCGCCGTTGACGCCGCCTTAATCTTAGTTGCCATGCCGCCGGTTCCTAAAGAGGTTCCGGCTCCTCCAGCAAGGGCATATATCTCATCGGTAATCTCATGAACTTCTTTAATCAGCTTGGCATATTTAAACTTACGCGGATCTTTAGTGTAAAGCCCTTTTTGATCGGTAAATAAAATAACCTGCGAGGCTTCGGCAAGAATTCCTGAAATTGCCGCAAGGTTATCATTGTCACCTACTTTTATTTCCTGAATGCACACCGCGTCATTTTCATTAATCACGGGAACGATATTAAAATCAAGCAAGGCCTTTAAAGTATCGCGCGCGTTTAAAAAGCGCTCCCTGTCATCAAGATCGGCTCCGGTTAAAAGGATCTGTCCGATATGAATATCATAAATAGCAAAAAGGCTTTCCCATATTTCAATAAGCCGCCCCTGCCCTACCGAAGCTAAAAGCTGTTTTGAACTTAAAACTGAAGGCAACTGCGGATCACCTAATAATTCCCGTCCTGCAGCGACAGCACCTGATGATACTAAAACTACCTTATATCCTGCCTTTTTAAGCCCGGCAATTACCCTTACCACTTCAAGCATATGCGCGCGGTTTAAATGCTTTGATCCTAAGGTTAAAGTACTGCTGCCTAACTTAATGACTATGGTTTTATTCATAACTTATGTAAATTGCTCTTTAAAAAACTTTCCGACAAGTTTTGAAGCTCTGGCAAAAGATAAATCGGCAGAGGCTTCCTTGAAGTCAACAAAATCATTGTGCCTGAATGCGTCAGCTACCGCATGAGCATCATCAACTAAAGGTCTGTCACCGTCAGAAACGGCTACGCAGCAATTAACCGGGCACTTTCCTGAAGATGACAGCAATCCTTGCTGTTTTAAAGATAAAATCTGCAGCTGCGGCATCAAAGTATCCCAATTTGATGCATCGGCATTTAAGCGATTGGCTATGGATGAACGCAAACATAAAGGGGCACCCGACAAATAATTTACATTAGTAAAAATATTATGTACGGTCGGATCAAGCACCACAAGACCATTAACCAAATCAGTACGTAAAACTGCAAGTCTCACTGCAGCTGCGGCACTTAAGTGCAAACCGAACAGCCCGATTTTTGTTGAATCAATAAACTTAACTTTCTCTTTTAAATGCAAAATAGCATTTTCGGCGATTTCCGAATAATTTTCATCAAGAATAAGATTTGCACTGTTGCCAAGACCCGGCATATCTACCACGAAAGCAGCGATACCCAATGGCCTTAATTCATCATTAAAGATACGGAAAAAGTCGGTTGCAGTCTGATCATAAGCGCCGAGCATCACTACGCAGGGATGCAAATCCTTATTATCGGGACTGTGCAGATAACCGATAACTTTCTTGCCTCTTACCGTAAACTCCTCTTCAGAATAATACCCGCATCTTTTGGAGTTAACGAAAATTTCACGATAAGCTTTTCGCCCGTACATAGAAGATTCTGCTGCAAGAACGTCTCCTTTTAAATTCGGATAAGCGGCAATGGCAAAATAACGTGACGCCATACGATATTGATGGCTTGCAAGCTCAAATTTATTATCTTCAATAGCCTTTTTAGCCATTAAAATTCTTTTTTGCGCAATGCTTGCAAACTCGTAAATCCAATTGCCAGGACCGTATAAAGATACGGTATCAAACATATTTTCCCTGCTTCTTTTTTCCTCAGAGCAAGCTATATTTGCCAGAGCTTCCTCAATATCAAGAGGATTTCCGCCCATCCATGACCACATATAACGATTAAGCGGTCGATACCAATTTGCATGAAAGCCGGATCCTGAATAAGGTCTTAAAGCAATATCCGGGACAGCCGCCCCTGAATTTGAGATAAGCGACGTTTCAATATAATTAGGCTGCGGCTTAAATAAGATTTGACTTAAATTAAGATCGCTGTTTTCTTCCATGCATAAGCTCCGGAATTGAGTTGAATCTTAAAACCCTAAAAAATTAAAGGTCTGCAGATTAAAGTGCAGACCTTTTCATTGTACGCAAAATCAGATTATTTTTTTAGATCTTTGACAAGTGTTCTAAAAGCTCACTTAAATTCTTGCGTCCGAAACTTACATCACTGTCATTTACGACAAGGCACGGTACCGACATGACTTTATACTTGCTTCTAAGTTCAGGGAACAAGTTAACGTCGTAAACTTCAGCCTTAACTTTATCGTTAAGTGAAGCAAGACGCTGTGCGGCAACTACCAAATCAGGGCACATGGTGCAGGACAGGGAAATCAAAATCTTAAGTGAAATCTCCTTATCTATAGCCATGGCCTTTGCCTTGTCCGCGTCATCAATCTGCTGACCGGGACCCGCGGCGTTATATAAGCCTAAAATAAATGAAGTAAACTCATGTCCGCCCGGCACTCCGTGGAAAGCAAGACCGCTAAACGTACCGTCAGCTTTTAACAGGCGCACGACCGGGGTGTTTTCTCCACCTTCAACCGTCTTAACCTCAAGTTTATCGGTAAGGGCTGCAAGTTCCTGCATCGCGCCGACAAGCTCTGCCGATTTCTCAGAAGCATCGGTTCTAACCTCTAAGATAAGCTTGCTTTCCATTCTCTCAAATACGGCATTTAATTGAGGGATCATATCCGCGCTGACAAACTTACCGTCATTTTCAGGTTCAGGAGCCAAAGAAGCACGGCTTTCTTCAGGAGCTTTGCGGGTAGCATTTGGAACTTCGGGGACAAGACCGGTTTTTTCATGCATCATAGCCGCGCGTTTTTCCATTGCACAAGCGGCAAGCGCACCGTCGGCTACGGCAGTTACTACCTGGCGCAGCGGTTTAATACATACATCGCCGCCGGCAAAAACGCCTTTTACATTAGTTTCCTTGTTGTCATCGGTAATAATGTACCCCTGTTCGTTAAGGGCTACTTTATCTTTAACCAATGTGGTGTTAGGCACGTATCCGGCAAACACAAAGACGCCGAAAGTGTCGTCCCCTGCAGCACGATACTCGTCGGTTGCATTGGTCTTATTATTAAGCAATGTGGCGCTGACAATGCCCATGTCATTGCCTTCCACACCTACAAGCTCATGGTTAAACAACACGGTGATCTTAGGATGTTCCATAACTTCGTCAGCGATGCTCTTTGCGCAGGAGAAAGCATCTTTACGCACTAAAATCGTCACTTTTGAAGCATAACGGGTAAGGAACATCGACTCCTCTGCAGAAGCAAAACCGCCGCCTATTACCAATAATTCTTTACCGGTAAAGAACTCACCGTCGCAAGTGGCGCAGTAAGCCACGCCGCGGCCGCGGAATTCATCTTCACCGTTAAAGCCGACGCGGCGCGGATTAGCGCCGGTTGCAATCATCACGGAAAAAGCTCTTAAAGTACCGCGGCTTGTCACAACGGTTTTGATATCACCGTCAAGCTTTAAATCGGTAACTTCAGCCAAAAGGAATTCGGCTCCGAAATTCTGCGCCTGACGACGCATAGTTTCAGTTAAAGCCTCTCCGCTCGTTTTTTCAACACCGGGATAATTAACCACTTCATGAGTAATGGTAATTTGTCCGCCGAAACGATCTTTTTCAATTACCAAAACGCGATAACGGGCTCTTGCCAAATACAAAGCCGCGGTTAGTCCTGCAGGTCCGCCGCCTACGATAACGGCATCATATAATTCATTATTTGACATCTTTAATCCTTAATTTGTCTGATATTAAAGACTATCTTACAACTGAAAAAGGCTCTGCCTTATGGGGGAAGAGCCTTTATTTTCAAAAAGTGAACTTAGTTAACTTTATCAATTAAAGCTTACCGACTAAATCAAGACCCGGTTTTAAGGTCTTTGCGCCGGGCTGCCACTTGGCCGGGCAAACCTGATCACCGTGCTCGGCGACGAACTGTAAAGCCTCTACGCGGCGTAAAAGTTCATCTGCGTTACGACCGATATTGCCTGCTACAACTTCGTATGCAACAATCTTGCCTTCAGGGTTTACAACGAAAGTACCGCGTTCTGACATGCCGTCGTTCTCAATGAGAACCTGGAAATCACGGGAAAGCTGATGATTAGGATCAGCAAGCATCGGATACTGAAGCTTCTTGATGGTATCGGAAGCATCGTGCCATGCTTTGTGAACGAAATGAGAATCGCAGGAAACGGAGAAAATTTCGCAGCCGATCTTTTTGAACTCTTCGTATTTATCAGCTAAGTCTGCAAGTTCAGTCGGGCAAACGAAAGTGAAATCTGCAGGATAGAAGAAGAAAACGGACCACTTACCTAAAATGTCTTTTTTAGAAACATCGTGGAAATTGTCGTTCTGGTAGGCTTTGACGGTGAAATCAGCAACTTCTTTATTGATTAAAGACATTTAATGCTCCTTAATTTTAGATTTAAATTTATCGAGACCTTATCTCTTTGTCGGAGACTATTCTAACTTAAAACTTTATTCATTAGTTGCGATTAGCTCGCAATTGAAAAACTGTCTCTCTTGCAAATATTTTTCAAGTAATGAGATTTACTTTTTTCAAAAAAGAACGGTTAATAGAAAAAAATGCAATTAAGAGAAAAATATGATCCCTGAACCGTATTTAAGCGCCGCTTTAGGCACATCATTTACTTTTGCCATGACCGCTCTGGGCTCGGCTTTTGTCTTTTTATTTAAAAACAAACCTTCTTCATTATGGACAAAGTTGTCTTTGGGATTTGCCGCGGGGATCATGATTGCGGCATCCGTATGGAGCCTTTTGATTCCGGCAATTGATAAAGCTCAAGAGTTAGGACAGATTCCGGCTCTTCCTGCTGCAGGAGGATTCATTTTAGGTGCATTATTCCTGCTTTTACTCGATCATTTAATGCCTCACCTGCATCCTGATTCAACAACACCTGAAGGACCTAAATCACACCTTGATAAAAGTTCTTTGCTCTTTTTGGCCGTGACTATTCACAATATACCTGAAGGAATGGCTGTAGGCATAAGCTTTGCAGCTGCGTACAGTGCAGGATCGCCTGAAGCGATGTCTGCAGCCGTTGCGCTTGCTTTAGGTATGGGAATTCAAAATATTCCTGAAGGAACTGCAGTATCTTTACCGATGCATGCATCAGGAAAAAGCCGTTTTAAAGCCTTTTTAATGGGAGCTTTTTCAGGTCTTGCAGAGCCTGTGGCGGCACTTTTGGTGATCCTCATTGCAGGACAATTCGTACCTTTTCTCCCTTGGGCACTTGCTTTTGCTGCAGGCGCCATGATGTATGTGGTTGTAGAGGAACTGATCCCTGAAGCAAAATTAGGCGAGCACTCCGACCTTGGTACTATTGCAGTACTTGCAGGATTCGTGCTCATGATGCTTTTAGATACCACCTTAGGTTAGCCAAGACGTTTTTTAACCTCGTTTTGATGTTCCGGAGGATAACGGCGATCAATTGCTTTATTATCCAGATCCTTAAGATAATCAAGCTTTGCCTTAAGCTGAATCTCCAATCCGCGATCATTTGGCTTATAGTAAGTACGTCCGTCAAGCTCCTCGGGCATAAAGCATTCTCCTGCCGCATATGCACCAGGGAAATCGTGAGCGTAACGATAACCTTTGTGATAACCGAGGTTTTCCATAAGTTTAGTCGGAGCATTACGCAGATATAAAGGCACATCAAAAGAAGGAAGTTTTTCAGCATCTTCTTTAGCCTGATGAAATGCCGTATATAAAGCGTTGCTTTTAGGCGCTATCGCAAGATATACCGCAGCTTCGGCTATCGCTCTTTCGCCTTCGGCAGCCCCCACCCGCTCATAAATATCCCAGGCATTAAGCGCCACCTGCATTGCCCGCGGATCGGCAAGTCCCACATCTTCAGTCGCTATAGCCAAAAGTCTTCTTGCCACATATAAAGGATCGCCGCCTGCCGCCAGAATTCTTGCATACCAATACAAAGCAGCATCAGGAGCCGAGCCGCGCACCGACTTATGAAAAGCCGAAATTAAATCGTAGTAAGCGTCACCGCCTTTATCATACTTGATAAGCCGTCTGCCCGCTACCGCTCCGACCATGGCAAAGGTGATGATTTTTGCACCGTCTTTATAAGGAGCCGCCAAATCAACCAGCATCTCAAGAGTATTCAAAAGATGTCTGCCGTCGCCTTCGGATAAATCGATAAGCGCATCCTCTACTTTATCGGCAAGAATCAAATTCTCGGATTTAAGTCCCTTTTCCGACTTAAGCGCATGATGCAAAAGCTCTCTTAACTCCTCTGGACTTAATTTTTTAAGCACATAGACGCGGGCTCGGGATAAAAGAGCCGAATTTAATTCAAAAGAAGGATTTTCCGTAGTTGCACCGATAAAAATAATAGTGCCGTTTTCTATATAGGGTAAAAAAGCGTCCTGCTGAGATTTATTAAAACGATGAACCTCATCGACAAATAATACGGTTCGCACGCCTTGTCTTTTACGCGACATAGCCCTATCGATCGCCGCTCTTATATCTTTGACTCCGGCAGTTACCGCTGAAATCTGCTCTAAAACCGCTCCCGAGCTTTTAGCAATAATAAGCGCAAGCGTAGTCTTTCCGACCCCGGGAGGTCCCCAAAAAATCATAGAATAAGACTGTTTACGCTCAAGCGCCATCCGCAAAGGACGCCCCGGACCGATTAAATGGCTTTGGCCTATGTAGTCATCCAAAGACTTAGGTCTCATTCTTGAAGCTAACGGAACGAATAGCGAAACATCGGTATCCTGTTTTTCTTCTTTATCGGCTTCAACTTTAAGATCGGAAAATAAATCGTAGTTAGCGGCGCTCATCATCCACCTCTGCATCCTCAGGTATTTTATATTCAAACACATGCGGATCTGCAGATCGTCTGCGGTCTGAGAGTTTATAAGTATTAAGATTGCCGTCTTTCATCACAAGAGAGATCGTATCAATATCGGATCCTTTAAAGCTCAACCTTAAATTTACTATATCTCCCTGACGATTCGGGGTAATAATATAAACGCCGTTTTCATGCCTAACGTCATAATTCGCCCACACATTATCCGACATATCGGATAAAAGAATAAAAGGCGATGCGCTTAACTCGCTGCGCGAAAAAATCGAGACCTGATTGACGAAAGGATCATAAAAATAAATATCTTTACCAGAACAAAATAAAACCTGTTCATCAGGATCAAGAGTATGCAGCATGAATTTAGCCGGTTTCTTCAGTGCTAGCATACCGCTTGAATTCATAACTTCTTTTCCGCTTTTATCCGTTACTTCTTGAACAAAAGAAGCGGAAAATTCATTAAAGGCATTCAATTTTGCTTTTAAATCAGCTTTATCATCAGCAAGAGCCGTGCCTGACAAGGCATAAGAGAGACAAGCTGCCGCAGCTAAATATTTTATAAATTTAAACACGCCTAATCCTCCATTACACCTTCACGAATCAATTGTGCCACGATTTTCTTAGCACGAGGATAGCCTACGCCGAAAGTAGATTGAAAATCGCTTATAGAAGGATATTTCTGCTTACGGGCATAATGTTCGCGGGTATAGGCTGCAGCCTGATCAAAAAGTTTATCAAGCTGAACGACTTTAGGCTCGGAGGAAAAATCATCGCTGTCATTTTCCTCTTCCGGCAAATCGGTAACGCCATCAATGTAATCAGGTTCTCCGCCGTGCTCTTTCCAAGCCTCGACAACACGCTCGACGTCATCATTGCTTAAGAACGCACCATGAGCTCTAAACGTCTGCCCGCCGTTTACACCGGTGAATTTACACAGCATGTCACCATAGCCTAAAAGCTTTTCAGCTCCTTGCTCATCTAAAATAATTGTTGAATCAAGCTTTGACTGCACGGTAAAAGCAACACGGGACGGCATATTGGCCTTGATAACGCCGGTTACCACATCGGCACGCGGAGTTTGCGTTGCCAAAATAATATGCATACCTGCGGCACGGGCTTTTGCGGCCAAACGGTTAATGCACATCTCAGGTGAATTCTCGACATTCTTCTTGCGGCCTGAAGTCTGCGCCAATAAATCAGCGTATTCTTCAATCACGATAACAATTGAAGGCAAAGGTGCCAAAACCGGAGGTTCTCCTCCCATATCGGCAGTCCATGCCGGGTCATAAACTCTGCGTCCTGATGCTCTTGCTTCTTCGATAAGCTCGTTATATTCACTTATCTTGCGTACGCCGATAGCTTCAATAAGCGCATAACGGCGTTCCATTTCATCAATGCACCAGCGCAAAGCCGCAGACGTCTTTTCAGCCACATCTGAAATAACCGGAGTAATAAGATGCGGCAAATTATTGTAAAGAGAAAACTCAATGCGTTTAGGATCAATAAGAATCAAACGCAGCTCCTCCGGGGACTTTTGCATTAAAAGTGAAATTAAAAAGCAGTTAAGTCCTGCAGACTTTCCGGAGCCTGTGGTTCCTGAAATCAAAAGATGCGGAGCTGCCGCCAAATCGACCATAACAGGCTCTCCGGTAACGGAACTGCCAAGGCAAATCGGCAACGTACCCTTTGCACGATTAAAAGCACCGGCATCAGCCATATCACGCAAAGTGATCATTTTGCGGTGAGGATTAGGAATTTCAAGACCTACAAACTGTGTTCCGGGGATATTGCTGACAACGCGTACCGAGCGCACCATAAGCTCACGGCACAGATCCTGACTTAAATTAATAATAGTTGCAGTTTTTGTTCCCGGGGAAAGCATTAAATCGTAGCGGGTGATTATTGGCCCTACATTGTAGCGAGCAACCTGAGCCTTAATCTTAAAGCTTGCAAGGCAGGAGTTGATTTTCCCTGCCATCTGCTCCAAATCTTCAGGAGAAGTTACTTTTACATTGTGAGACGGCGTGAGTAAATCAAAAGACGGACGCCAAGAGCCGAAACTATGATGAGGAACAGTCACGGTACTTAAAGCAGCTGCAGCTTTCTTTTCTTCCTCAGGCTTAATATATGAAGGAAGATTTGAGGCACTGCTGTTTTGAGGTTTACCGAAAAATCCCTGTCCGTCACCGTCATTTAAAGAAGCTTTCACCTCTTCGTTTTCTTCCTTTAACGCATAATCATCCTGCTTTAAAGGCGCATTAAAACTTTCACTGCTTGAAGCTGCATTCTTATCTGCGGCAAAATCATGTTCTTTACCGGAGACTGACAAAACGCCGCGCTCAGCGCTTTCATACTGGTAAGATCCGTCCTTTTCCGATAAGGTATGCGCAACCGGCGTAAACGCCCCATCATCCTCTTGAGCACTGGGCAGGAATGATGCAGGAAGATCGTTTAATTCAAACGATCCCTTTTTAGCAAAGTCGCTAAATTGAATGACATTTTCCTCAACCGCCTCGTCAACTTCGTCTTTAATAACGGGATCTTGTTCGTCAAGTCCGGCAGAAAACTCCGTTTTAGCGCTAAATGACTCAACGGGTTCACCGGAGAAAATATGAGTACTTACGATAGCAGGATCCGGACTTACCGGAGCTTTGGGAACATAATCATCCTGAGGTGCGCCGCTGCCGTATGAAATAAAAGTACTGCTGCCAGTATCATCAACATTGTCCGCTTTACTCTCAAACTCCGGTCCGGTAGCAAAAATCGGATCGTATCCTTTCGTGATAATAGTAGAAGGCTCTTTATCAAAAGAGTTTGCATCATCTTTAAAGAAATTCTCTTTATCATTATTACGAGTGATGATAGTACGCGGACTGTCGTTGTCCGATTTTTCATCCTTTAATTCATTGGCTAAAAAAGGATCATGCAAGAAATCATCCTGGGTCTCGTTATGCAAAGGAGCTTCTTCTTTATCAAAAGATGAGAATTTAGGCTCGGTTCTATCAAAAATATTTCTGGTAGGAACGGTATCCTCAGCTTTTTCTTCTTTGGTTTTATTAATAAATGGAGCTTTAGGCATTGCCGCAACTTTGGAAAAAATGGAGGCATCTGCTAGACCGGCTTTTTTTACATCTTTAATTTCTTCTTCAAAAGAAGGTTCAATGTGATTGGATTCGTCATCCGTCATTTCACTTATGGTAGAAACACTTTCTTCTTGTCCGACCTCCTTCTCTTCCCCTTTCTTACCGTCTATGAATCTCATAATAAAAGATCCGATTCCGTCAGCTAACTGCAAAGGAGAAACGGCAAAAAACACACAAATGCCGATAAAAGACAAAAGTAAAGAACACAAAGAAACGGCCATTCCCGGCATTAAAGAAAGCAATGACAAATTAATGTAATCGCCAAGAACTCCGCCACCGCCGGTTACACCAAAAGAAAAGGTCCGGGAAAAAGCCGCACACAAACCCAATATCAAAATATTAAAGCCTAAAACGCGTAATCCGACCCTAAAGAAATCAGGTACGAATAATCGGGATCGATTTTTTAATACCAGATAAAAACAATAAAGGAGCATCAAAGGAATTAAAAAAGTAAAGGCTCCGAAATAACTGAATAAAAAGGCAGTTATAGGAGATCCGTGCACTACTTGTTCAGCCTGTGTTCCGTTTAAAATTATTTCACCGCTTACCGAACTGTCATTTATCATCAAAAACTTACATAAAACGTAAAGAATTCCTGCTGTGGCAACAGATGCAGCAAACATGCCGACTTGTAAAATACGATCACTTATGCGGTTGTTCTGCCCTTTGTTCTGGCGTGAGAACATATATCCTCCGAGGTATATCGCGGATGCGTACGACGTATAACAATCTAAAGCTAACTCAAATTTCGCCGTCGTTAAAAAACTGGATAAAATTCTTGAAGATACTACCATTTTTCACCCCTTCGGGCAATTTGAAAACCGCGCTGTCGATAAAAATACGTATATTTTTAATACGCATTTTTATGATAAATGATTTTTATCAAAATGCAAATAATTTTTATATGCTTTGTTTATTAAATGCAAAAACAAAACTAATTAATAACTTAAAATAATCTGAGAGGAGTGATAAAATATGCAGTCGCGTTTTTATCAGTAAATTACGGAAAGATTCATGATTAATATCGTTTTATACCGTCCGCAGATGCCGCAGAATGCGGGAAACATAATCCGCCTGTCAGCAAACTGCGGAGCAAAACTTCATTTCGTAGGTCCGCTCGATTTTTTCATGGATGACAAGAAAATGCTAAGAGCAGGTCTTGATTACCATGAAATTGCCAATCTAACCGTACACACTTCCTTTGAAAAATTTCTGGAAAACGTCAAACCTAAACGCCTTATCGCTTCAACGATTCACGGAAATACCGCACCGTCTGACTTTGTTTTTGAAGACGAAGATTTCTTGCTTTTCGGTCGCGAAACCTCAGGTCTTCCTAACGAAGTAATGCAACTAATTCCTGAAAATTTCCGGCTTAGAATTCCCATGGTTGAAAAAAGCCGCTGCCTTAACCTGTCAAACGCCGTAGCTGTCATGGCATATGAAGCATGGAGACAATTAGGTTTTATAGGTGCAAAACTGCCCTAATCGCTCATTTTTTGTTAAAATCTCTTAATAACATATAAAGTAAAGGTAAAGCGGTGCTTGATTTTCTAATTGCTTTCTTTTCCGATTACGGATATATCGCGGTTTTCGGAATTTTGATTTTATGCGGTTTCGGACTTCCCGTTCCCGAAGACATTACCCTCGTATCTGGCGGCGTTATCTCCGGTTTGGGAATGACCAATCCGCATACAATGCTGGCAGTTGGTCTTGCAGGAGTGCTTATCGGCGACAGTACCATGTTTCTTGCCGGAAGAATTTTCGGTTACCGTATTCAAAAGATCCGGATGTTCCGCAAAATACTTTCTCCAAGACGCTTTTCTCACATTCAAAGAAAATTTAAGCAGTACGGTTTAGGTCTTTTGTTCGTTGCCCGATTCCTTCCCGGATTACGTTCTCCGATCTTCCTGGTTGCAGGAATGAGCCGCCGTATTTCTTACTTCACCTTTATTTTGATGGACGGCATCGCTGCTTTGATTTCCGTTCCTGTTTGGGTTTATTTAGGTTTCTTCTTTGCCGACAACCTTGATTTATTGATGCAGTACGTAGGTGACGTACAAAAAGTTATCTACCTGATTCTAGCTGTAATTATTCTTGTTGTCCTCGGCATTTACCTGAAAAAGCGTTTTCACAATAAGCTCAATAAGGCAATGAACGATAACGCTGAATCCGAGCAATCCCAAAAATAACATGAGGCGGGATATCCCCGCCTTTTTAATTTAAGCAACTAGAGTTTTAACTATGGACGCTTTGACTCAAATCGTTAAAGACATCAACTCCATTCTCTGGGGACCTTGGTGTTTAATTCCCATTCTTGTCGGTACCGGCATCTTCTTTACTTTCAAACTGCGTGCCGTTCAGATAAGACATTTCAAACTTGCGTTTAAGCACGTGTTCGGCGGTTTATCTTTTAACGGAGAAAAAGCCGGCAAACACGGTATGACTTCATTCCAGTCTTTAGCGACTGCAGTGGCGGCCCAAGTCGGTACCGGAAATCTTGCAGGCGTAGCTACCGCTATGGCCATGGGCGGCCCGGGAGCTATCTTCTGGATGTGGCTTGCCGCATTTTTCGGCATGGCAACAATCTTTGCCGAAGCCGTTTTAGCTCAGCTTTACCGTACCAAAGACAGAGAAGGACATATAACCGGCGGTCCTGCTTATTACATTTCAAAAGGTCTTGGCAATAAGCCCTTATCGATTATTTTCTCGTTCCTTATCATTATTGCTTTGGGTTTTGTCGGCAATATGGTGCAGGCAAATTCCATTTCAACCGCTTTTGAGTCAGCTTTTAATATCCCGACCTGGATATCCGGCATTTTCGTTATCATGCTTGCCGGTTTCATTTTCATCGGCGGTGTCAGCCGTATTGCAGGCTTTACCGAGAAGATGGTTCCTCTCATGGCCGGCGTTTACGTGTTAGGTTCTCTTTATATCGTATGCTGCCATTTTGACATGATTATCCCGGCAATCGAACAGGTAGTTATCGGAGCATTTAACCCTGAAGCAGCAACCGGCGGCGTTATCGGTGCTTCAATTAAGGAAGCTATCCGCTACGGCGTAGCCCGCGGTCTTTTCTCCAATGAGGCCGGTATGGGATCAACCCCTCATGCTCATGCGGTAGCAAGAGTCAAACACCCTGCAGAGCAAGGTCTTGCCGCTATCGTCGGACTTTTCATTGATACCTTCGTCGTTTTAAACGCAACTGCTATCGTTATCTTGGTAACAGGCTCTCTTGACGGACAGGCAACCGGTATCGTGCTTACCCAAAATGCTTTCGTAAAAGGCATGGGTGAGGCAGGATCAGGCTTCGTGGCAATCTGCTTATTCTTTGCCGCTTTTACCACCATTATCGGCTGGTACTTCTTTGCGGTACAAAACGTCAAATATCTGTTCGGCTATAAAGTAATCAATGTTTTCTCGGTAATGGTTCTTGCCTTCCTGATGATGGGATCGTTCCTGCATGTCGACCTTGTTTGGGAGCTTGCCGATATGTTCAACGGTCTTATGGTCATACCGAACATTATTGCGGTCGTGGGTCTTTATAAGCTTGTTATTCGCGCTTTAAATGACTACGACAATAAATTCTTAAAGGACGAGCGTCCTTTCTTCGGTCCGTCGGAGAAGCTAACCAACCGCTTTGCCTCACTGCATAATGCAGTTCGTTCTTCAAGAAGAGCCAAGAATAAACAGCAAAGTGAAGAATAATTAAGTATTATTCCTTTTTTAAAACCGCGATTTTCTCGCGGTTTTTTCTTGCTGCTTATTTTTTCCATCTAAATGCATTCTTACCTGAAAAAATCCACCTTAATTGGTACAATTAGCCAAAGCTTTTTTATGAGGTAAATTAATGGCTCAATTCATTTACACGATGAATCGGGTAGGCAAGATTGTTCCGCCTAAACGACAAATCCTAAAAGATATTTCATTATCTTTCTTCCCCGGTGCCAAAATCGGTGTGTTAGGTCTTAACGGTGCCGGTAAATCAACTTTAATTAAAATCATGGCCGGCGTAGACCAAGACTACGAAGGCGAAGCCCGTCCTCAGCCCGGCATTAAGATCGGCTATTTACCCCAAGAGCCGAAGCTCGATCCGGAAAAAACCGTACGCGAAGTGATAGAAGAATCCTTTGCCGAAGTAAAAGATGCTCTTGCCCGACTTGACGAAGTATACGTGGCATATGCTGATGAAAACGCAGACTTTGATGCCTTAGCAAAAGAACAGGCCAAGCTTGAAGCTATTATTCAGGCACATGACGGACATAACCTAGACAGTCAGATTGAACGTGCTGCCGACGCTTTGCGACTTCCTTCCTTTGACAAACAGATTAAAGTTTTATCAGGAGGCGAGCGCCGTCGTGTAGCTTTATGCCGTTTACTGCTTGAACGTCCCGATATGCTGCTGCTCGACGAGCCTACCAACCATCTTGACGCAGAATCGGTTGATTGGCTTGAACAATTCCTCCATCAATATCCGGGAACAGTTGTTGCCGTTACTCACGACCGCTATTTCCTTGATAACGTTGCAGGCTGGATCTTAGAGCTTGACCGCGGTGAGGGTATCCCTTGGCAGGGCAACTACTCAAGCTGGCTTGATCAGAAAGATCAACGCTTGAAGATTGAAGAAAGCACTGAATCTGCTCGCCGCCGTTCCATCGAAAGAGAACTTGAGTGGGTTCGTCAAGGCGCCAAAGGACGTCAGGCTAAATCCAAAGCCCGTTTATCTCGCTTTGAAGAACTTTCTAATGTCGAATATCAGCGCCGCAACGAAACCAATGAACTTTACATTCCGCCCGGGCCGCGTCTTGGCGATACCGTAATGGAAGTGAAGAATTTAAAGAAAGCTTACGGTGATCAGGTACTCATTGACGATTTATCATTCATTCTCCCTAAAGGAGCCATCGTCGGTATTATCGGACCTAACGGTGCAGGTAAATCAACCTTATTTAGAATGATCACAGGACTTGAAAAACCAGACAGCGGATCAATTAAATTAGGAGATACCGTCGTTACTGCATACGTTGAGCAGTTCCGTGACGAAATGAAAGACGAAAACACGGTTTACGATGAAATCTCTCAAGGACAGGACATTCTTAAAGTCGGTAATTATGAGATCCCCAGCCGTGCTTATATCGGACGCTTTAACTTTAAAGGATCCGATCAGCAAAAGCGTGTCGGCGATTTATCAGGCGGTGAACGCGGACGTCTGCAGCTTGCTAAACTGCTCCAGGTTGGCGGCAACCTTCTCCTTTTAGACGAGCCGACCAATGACCTTGATGTTGAGACACTTCGCGCTCTTGAAAACGCATTATTGGAGTTCCCCGGCAGCGCAATGGTCATTTCCCATGATCGCTGGTTCCTTGACCGTATTGCCACACATATTCTTGACTACGGTGATGAAGGTAAAGTACGCTTCTTTGAAGGCAACTATACCGAATATGAAGCCTGGAAAAAGAAAGAGCTCGGTGATGAAGCAATTCCGCATCGAATGCGTTTTAAGAAAGTCACTGACTAAAATTACATCACTAAAACCGTCGCAAATCGCGGCGGTTTTCTTTATCTAAAAGTAACAAAATCAACTTTTACAATTACGCATACGTAGACGATTTTGCCTACTTTTACCTGTAGATTAAAAAAAGAAAATAAACTGAAAAACCTGAAATTTACAGTCTAGGTAAAAATCGGATTTTTTATTTTTCTTATTCGGT
>NZ_CAJKVK010000020.1 GCF_905203285.1 uncultured Succinatimonas sp. | reverse complement strand
TGTCGACAGCGGCGCCGCCACTATCCCGATGCCCGAGCATTATATGGAAGATTAATTTTCTTCATTCATGAAAAAAAAGCCCTGCGGGGCTTTTTTCATATCTGTTATCCCTTTTTTAAAATGCGTTCAAGCGGACGCTTTAAATCAATAAATCCGCATAAAGCCCCTGCTGCGATACCGCCTAAATGACAGAAGTTGGCAATACCGTCCATAAAAAAGCCTAACGCAATAAATAAAAGGCTTACCGTAAAAAGCCCCTTAGGGATATACAGTTTATAAGGCAAATCCTTCCTTAAAGACAGTACCGCCATATAACCGATAAGACCGTACACGACTCCCGACATTCCCCCAAAAACCGCTCCTGTAGGTAAAAACCATAACTGAGCGATATTGGACAAAAGAGCGATAAGAACAAAAAGCCCTATAAGCTTTACTGTCCCTAAATACCTCTCTATCGGTCTTGCAAAGGCTTCCCACATAACAAGATTAAAACCGATATGCATAATGGAAAAATGCATAAACGCAGGTGTTATAAGGCGATATAACGCAAAGTCCTCACTTATAAGACGACTATCGTATAAACCCAAAGCTTCAATAACCCAGGGTTTTGCCACAAACATCAATAAATAAACAAGAACGCAGACAGCTTCAACTGCTGTAGTAAAAGAGATAAGCTCTATTGAAAATAAGGTAAAACCGCGCGCTTTTATTTCAGGTCTTTTTCGCAACACTCGTCCGCGCTGCCAAGCTGCCTTTTTATATTTTTGGTTTAAAGGATCGCGGGCAAATTCGGCAAATTCAGTTTGCGCACGATAAAGAACAAGCTCATTATCCACGCATACCGAATAATTTCCGCCCAATTTTTCCCTAACGATGGCATTTATATTTATTGACACTAAATAGTCGGCAAAAGTCAGAGCCAAATCTTTATGCGCGATGACTCCGACTTCAAAGGTAAAATTATCGTAATTCACTATTTTTTATTCAGCCAATCCAAATACTCGGCTACGCCCTCTGCTACGGTCTTGAATTTAACGTCGCAGCCGGCGGCTCTTAGCTTGGTTAAATCAGCCTGTGTAAAACACTGATAATGACCTACCAAATGCTCAGGGAAAGGAATGAATTCAACCTCACCGTGTCCGTGATGTTTTATTACTGCTTTGGCGATATTTAAAAACGGCTCGGCACGGCCCGTTCCGCAGTTATAAATTCCGGACGGTCCTTTATGCTCAAAGAACCATAAATTAACTGCGGCGACATCTCCAACATAAACGAAGTCGCGAGTCTGCCCGCCGTCGGGATATCCGTTACATCCTTTAAAAAGCTTGGGATTTTCACCGCGCAGCATTTGATTGTTAAGATGGAAAGCAACGCTTGCCATAGTTCCTTTATGACCTTCACGCGGACCGTACACATTAAAATATCTAAAGCCTACGACCTGGGATTTAAGTTTAGGCAAACGTGCTCTTACATATTCATCAAACAGGAATTTTGAATAGCCGTAGACGTTAAGCGGACCTTCGTTTTGACGATCTTCGACAAAAACCTCACCGCCACCGTATGTCGCTGCTGATGACGCATAAAAGAACGGGATGCGATGAGCAGTTGCAAACTCAAACAAAGTTACGGTGTACTCATAATTGTTCTTCATGACGTATTTACCGTCCCACTCGGTAGTGGAAGAACAGGCCCCCTCATGGAAAATCGCGTCAATGGAAGCAGCGCCGTAACGCTTATCAAAAGCTTTTTCGTCTTTTACAAGCTCGATAAAGTCTTCTTTATCCATATAATCTTGAATATCAAGATCGATTAAATTGATAAACTTATGTCCGTTTTTCAAATTATCGACCACTAAAATATCTTTTCTGCCTTTATCGTTTAAAGCTTTGACGATATTGCTGCCGATAAAACCGGCACCGCCTGTAACTATGATCATGGCAATTCCTTCAAATTTAAAATCTACTAGCTAGATTATAGCCGACATGAAAGCTTTTAGCTCCCAATTGCGATTTTACTTTTAACCTTAGGCGTTTTAAGATCGGTAAAAATACCTTTAAAGAGAAAATAAGAGTGCGAATTCTAGTTATTGCCCCTTCTTGGCTTGGTGACCTTGTTATGTCGCAAAGCCTATATAAAGCCATAAAACAAGCACAGCCTGATGCTTTAATCGATCTTTACGCTTTAAAATGGATGTTCCCTATCATAAAGCGTATGGAAGAAGTCAACAGCGTCATTGAAAATCCTTTTGCCCACGGCAGCTTTGACTTTTTAACCCGCAGAACCGAAGGATTAAAGCTGCGCGGTAAATACGATAAAGCGATTATTTTGCCTAACTCCTGGAAATCGGCATTAGTTCCGTTTTTTGCCGACATAAAAGAGCGCCGCGGATTTATCGGCGAATCCCGCTATTTCTTATTAAACGACTATCGCAATAACAAAAAAGATTTTCCTTTAATGGTTGAGCGTTACAGCGCTCTTGCCTTTTCTAAAGATACTGTCAAGACAGCGCAGGATCTGCCTGACATTCTATATCCGAGCTTAAAAACTCAAAAGCCTGACGCTAATCTCTTAGAAAAGCTCGGCATCAATCTTTCACGTCCGCTTCTTGCTTTAGGGTGCGGAGCAAATTACGGACCGTCAAAACTCTGGCCGCCTGAGTATTTTGCGGCTGTGGCAAATAAATGGATTGAAAAAGGCGGGGCGGTATTAGGTATCGGATCTAAAAACGATATTCCGACAGTCAATAAAATAAAAGAACAGCTTGATATAAGGTATCTTCCTTATTTTTACGATATCGCAGGCAAAACCAACCTCGTTGAGGCTCTTGATATTACAGCCAGTGCGGCAGCTGCAGTCTGCAATGATTCAGGTCTTATGCATTTGGTTGCAGCGGTAGGTATTCCTCAAGTCGCCATTTTCGGTTCAACATCTACAGGATATACCCCACCGCTTTCAGACAAGGCCGTTTGCCTTGAATCGGATGAACCGTGTCATCCTTGTTTTGAGCGTACCTGTAAATTTAAGACATATGCTTGTCTTAAAAAGATAACTCCTGACCTTGTGCTTGAAAAACTGACAAAACTCACCGGAATATGACATGAGCTTTAAGTCTTCCTTAATTCTTTGTGCTTACAAAGCGGCAACCGCGTTAATCGCTCCTTTAGGTGCAATGTTTCTTGCATATAAAAAGCGCCGCGATCCTCCTTACGGCAGGAGAATTTTTGAGCTTTTAGGCTTTTATAACGTAAGTTTCCACCGCAGTATATGGTTTCATACCGTAAGTGTCGGTGAAGTCAACGCCGCCGCCCCTTTAATTAAAGCTTTCGTTAAAAATCATCCCAAACTTAACGTAGTGGTAACCACTACGACCACCACCGGGGCTGAACAGGTAAAAAAAATCTCCGGTGTGACTCATTTATTCGCGCCTCTTGATTCACCTATTGCGTTAAGACGCTTTACCAACGCCATAAAGCCAAGTCACCTTTTTATCATGGAGACGGAATTATGGCCAAACCTCCTTGACGAAGCACATAAAAAAAATATCAAACTAATCGTCTTTAATGCCCGCATGCCGGAAAAAACCTGCATTAAATACAAAGAACATCTGACTTTAATCAAAGATTTGATTTCAAATAAACTTGATGAGGTTATCTGTCAAACTGAAGATGACGCCAAGCGCTTTATAAGGATCGGAGTCCCCGAAAACAAAGTAAGTATCAGCGGCTCGTTAAAATACGACCTAAAACCTAATGAAGCACTGTTTTTTGACGCGAGAACCGGCATCAAACCGCACTTTAAAGATAAATTCGTCCTTTGCGCTTTCAGCACTCATGAAGGAGAGGAGGCGCTTCTTATCGATGCCTGCATTCAAATCCGCAGCAAGCACCCGAATCTGCGCTTTATTATCGTACCGCGCCATCCTCAGGATACGGCCGCAACTATTAAGTGTCTTAAGGAAAAAAGCCTTCCTTATGCGTTAAGAAGCTCTTTTAATCAGAATTTAGCCGCCTGGGGAGATGAAATCCTTATCGGAGATACCATGGGTGAAATGGAGCTTTACCTCGGGCTTAGCGATGCAACCTTTGCAGGGGGAAGCTTTGTCGATATCGGAGGGCACAATCCTTTGGAGCCGGCTTTCTTTGCTCTGCCGGTTATAACCGGTCCTATCTACTATAACTTTAAAGATTTATTTGAGACCTTATTTGACTGCGAAGGCGCAATCCTCGTCCATAATAAAGAAGATTTGATTTCAGCGGTTTCATCCCTGATGGTAAATCCCGACCGGCTAAAGCGTGTCGGGCTTAACGCCATGGCCGTCCAGCAGCAAGGTCGCGGGGCCCTTGATAAAACTTTAAAGACAATAGAAGCTAATTTAACCCGCTAATGCGGCTTCCTTTAATAAAGCAAAATCGCTTTCTTTAAAGTGCGCCGCGTTATCCGTAATCCGTACCTCTTTATTAAAAGAGCGTAACAAACGGGCAAGCATCGCGTCTTTATCCTGACGGTTCAAATCGGTTAATTTACATTTATCAAAATCGATAACGTAAACATCACCTTTATTATCAAGAAGGATATTACGGATATTCAAATCGGTATGCAGTACTCCGACGTCAAAAAAACGCTTTAGCGTACTGCCTATCTTGGTAAACTCGTCCGCACTTAAATGTCTTTCTTTAATTACATAAGACAAATCGGCGCAATTTTTAATCTGCTTTATGATTATGTAATTACGTAAAAATAAGCCTTCTTTCTCTTCTTTAGCGGCAACAGGATCAGGGACCGGCAATCCTTTTGCTTTCAGCTTGACAAGCAAAATAAACTCATCAAAGGCCCGATGCGCATCTTGCGCTCCAATGAAAAACTTATCATGCATAAGTTTTCCCCAAAGTCCGCCGCGCAAATACTGACGCAACACCAAGTTTTCACCTGACAAAGAAAATAAAGCAGTTTGGCCGCGCCCGCCTTTAAATTCAAGGTTATCTGCATTTTCTTTAATAAAAGCTAAAGAAAAAAGCCTATTTAACTCAGCTGCGCTTTTATACGGCAGCGCAAAATCATCTGCCGTAATAAATGTTGCGTTCTTAAAAACAACCTGCTTTGTCATTTTTGTGCTTCTTGTTGTGCCTTTAACTCTAAAACCTTGTCTAATTCATCAGGAGATAATGCGCACTTATCCTGATAGCGGCCATAGCAGAACATATTTACCTGATCGACATAACTTACGCTTTCATGGAACTTGCGGGAATTTGTGGCGCTGACAAAGTTCATCGCCACCATAAAAGCGGCAAAATAAAACATGTACTTAGGCTTTAAGAAGAAAATTTTTCTTTCCACAAGGCACAAAACCGGAAGCAGCGCAAAAGCAAATAAAATAATTATCTGCCAATAATTTAAGGTTAAAGTCGCGGCAGCGGCGGCTGCAATCAGTGCGACAATTGCGGCAATCGAAATTTCGCGCACGAAATTAAACTCAGGATTCTGCTCTTTTAACTCACGTTTTTTTAAAAGCAAAATGTAATTTGCATAAGCGCTTATAAGCACCGTTATACCGCCTATAACCTGGGTAAGAACAAGCCAGGTGTAGCGCAAAATATCAAAAACAAGCGGCATATCGCCTGCAAGAGGCGCCGAGACGATAGATTTTTGAGTTACCAAAAGCGAACCGAATCGCAGCCAATATAAAAGAGCTTTGAAAATCGGGTACACGTGCACCAAGCCGTAGCCGAAATACCTGTCTTTGGCATATTCCTCAGGGTTGCTGACAATGCGCTCATTTACCATAATCTCCATGAAGTAAGGGATCAAAGTAAGAGCAATCAGAGCAACGCCTACTATCACACCTAAATAACTTACCTTGATGGCCTTTCTAAGCCACAAAACTCCGGAAAGGGCGACAAGAACGGGCCAGGAATAATGAAACTGCATGCACCAGCCTGCAGCCAAAACCAAAACGACCGAGAAGGAAAAACGCATTAATGCACTTACTTCAACATCCCGTCTTAACCTTATCAGCATATTTAAAAACAGCGCCGCACCGAACGACAGGTATGACGGGTTATATAAAAGGCTGTCATATAAAAACCACGGATTTAAAACATATAAAAGAGCACCAAAAACCACGGTTTTACGGGAAAACAGCAAAGTTAAAGCATTAACGAATATCGCATAGCCTATAAGCCTTATGACAAGCAGCAGCAATACGGGAGATAGCGGATGGGCAAAGATAATAAGCGGCAAGCCGATTACAATGGATGACAAAGAACCCGGGACATTGCCGACGGTACTTGCCTCATTGCCGTAAGGCAGGAATTCTCCCGTCATTAAAGCGTGATAGCCCTTTTCAATCATCTGCAGCTGATCGCCGCTTACGATTTGGTTTGACTCATAGTAAAAAGCCAAAACAAAGGAAATAAGCGCAAAAAGGCAAATTGCCAACAGATCTTTTGAGGTAAGCTTCTCGGGCAACACTTATTTATCTCCTAAATATTCGGAAAAAGTTCTTACGGCCTCAAGCAAATGAGCATCGCGCGCAGTATTGTCGGTATCGTTATAGTGTTTGTCTTTAAAACGCAGCATGCCGAGCTCATCGATAAGAACGATGCGATCTTTTTCAACAATAGCGTTCTCAAGATAAGAACCGCACAAAACATAATTCACAGGTTTTAAATTAAAAAGATTCTGCCCGATGCTGAAATCACTTATAGGATTCGTCACGCCGAACACTTCAGGCAATATGGTTGCAGTCAAATCATAAGCGCTAGTCGTCATGTCCACGCTGCCGTGGCCTTTTCCCGGCCATTTGATGATAAGCGGGATCTTGATCTGGGCATTAGTGAAGTTTGAATTATGTCCCCAGAAATTATCGCCGTTATCGTTAAACTCCTCACCGTGATCGGAAGTAATGACAACTACCGTGTTCTCATCGTAACCGTTATCTTTTAACAGATCCAAAATCTTTTTGATGTTGAGATCGGCATAATAAACGGAATTTTTATATAAATTAAAATACGGCGTAGGATCGGTATCTTCCTTTAATGCCAAATGGTTAACCGTGGTCCATGAAGGCTGGAACGGACCTTTAAATCCTTCAGGAATTGCCGTGCTATGCACATTATCAAGGAAAATAAAGCTAAAGAAGTTTTTATTATCGGCCTTGCGCTTGCCTAAAAACTCAGCAAAATCATTAATGGCATCGGCATCACGCTCAAATACGGTATTACCTTCAGACTGCGGACGCAGATTTTTCTCCCCGACAAAAACGGTATTATGAAATTCGGGTTTAAATACGGTAGCTGAAGTAAATACGCCTAAAGCGTAATTCTTGTCGCGAGTTGCCTGAACGATGGCAGCGGGAATTCCGGCTGACAGAGCAACCTGCCAATAAGACGGCGGCAATCCGTAAAAAAGACCGAAAATTCCACCTCGAGTTGAATTAGAACTTGAATAATGATCGTTAAAGACATATCCGCCTTCTGAGAAAGCATAGGCATTAGGCATAATGTCTTTAGTAAAAGCGTCATAGCGCAAAGTATCGATAGCAAGCCATAAAACGTTTAACTTTTTCTCAACAGGAGCATACTGGAGCTTTTCTTTAGGGTATTTGAAAAAGCCGCTTTGACCTACATGAACTTTACGATTGGCAATATCTTCTTCAGTGATATAGCCGACCTTGATTAAAAAAGAGTTCATGGTTAAAGGCTTGTACACGGGAAGACGATTGGCAATCTCGGTAATAGGCAAAACCGCTTTTGCCGAGGCAAAAGCATGGACAAAGTTAGCGCCAAGGTACAAAGCTATAGCGATAATGACAAAATATATTACCTTACGCGAGTTTTGAGCAAAAGAAAACGCCAGAATTACCGCCGCTGCGGCAAAGAACAGTAAAACGGCAACTTCAAGCACAATCGATAAAATAGTTGCCGTTGAGAATGAAATAATCTGTCCGCCGCCGTTTACGAATAAATCGAGCATGGCAAGATTTACATGAAAACGGTACAAAGAAAACACATGGGCATCAACGGCTAAAACAATCTGCAGCAAAAGCGCGATGATTACGCTGTAAAAAATAAATCCCTTTCCCCATGTTTTCTTTAACAAAGCCGGAACAAAAAGAAAAATAAGGCCGCCCAATAAAAAATAGATGAAAAAAAGACCTATTGCCGCTGCGGCAAAAGTCATAAGGACGCCTGCCGAACTCTTATTAAAGTCCGGAGCAAAAAAAGTTGAATAATATAAAGCTAAAGGTAAATTTAAAACTGCAAACCAGCTTATAAGACGTAAACTTTTAACCATGATACTTTCTTCTTTTTTCTTTTTAAAAAGATATGTGCGATCTTAGCAAAATTACGTCAAAAGCGTTCTAATTTACCGTAGGAAAAACACCGATATCCCGACATTTTGCAAAATATCGGGAAGTCGGTGTCGTTTTTGAAGATTTAAAGCTTAAGTGACTCTTTTAATTTAGTTGAAAGTTCGGGCATTGCCCCTTGCTGCGTACAGACATATGCTGAAATCTCTACGGCCTTTTCATGAGCAAAATCAAGCGTTTTTCCCTGCATCAACAAACTTACCAAAGAAGCTGTAAATGAATCACCGGCACCAACGGTATCCACAGCCTTAATTACCGGAGTCTTTTTTATTGAAATCTCGTCATTTAAAAATACCGTGCTTTGTTTGGCGCCTTCGGTAAAGATAAAGCAGTAAATACCGCGTCCTGCAAGATAATCCCGATATGCTGCGGCAGACGCGTTTTTAATGCCGGCAATTTCACACAAGACGGGAAGCTCATCTTCATTGCACTTGAAGATCTCTGTACGTTTTAATGATTCTTCTATAATTTCTTTAGAAAAATAATTGCGCCTTAAGTTTACGTCAAAAACTCTGATGCGATTATCCTCATCCATCGCGTCAAGGAATTTCATAATGGTTTCATGAGTCATCTTGCAGCGTTGAGCTAAAGTTCCAAAACAACACATCTGTACTTTTTTAGCCGTCTCCTGCAATAAATCATTAAATTGAATATTGTCAAAAGCCGTATCTTCAAGAAATAAATATGTCGGAACACCTTTGGCATTTAACAGAACATTAACGGCACCGGTACTTTTACTGTTAGGCAGAAGCAGAGCCGGCAAAAATTTAGCGGCCAAAATATTTCTTGCTTTAAACCCTAATTCATCGTTGCCTACAGAGCTGATAATTATGGAATCAAGTCCCAACTGCCTGCAATGAAACGCAAAATTGGCAGGAGCTCCGCCGATTTTGGCCTCATTAGGATAGACGTCAAAAAGAACCTCCCCAAGACCCGCGCATTTAATGCGCTTTCCGCCGAACTTCCTGAAGTCCAACATATATTCACCTCAAAAATTTGTAAAATTTATCTATTTGAAACCGCAATTCCAGCTGTTGACGCTCGGGTAAGCAGCATCGGTTCAAGACAAATGTGTTCAAAATCACCGGTCTTTCCGTTTATTCGTTCAAACAACAATCTGACCGCAACAGTGGCCATTTCTTCTACCGGTTGTCTTAAAGATGTCACAGGTGTCGGATAAAAACGTCCCCACTTACTGTCACCATATGCAACTACCGAAACTGCATCCGGGATTTTTATCCCTTTTAAATTGAGTGCATACAAAATTCCGGCTGTTATAGCGTTATTAGCTCCGACAATTGCTGTAGGTCTGCTCACACCGTGACGCATCAGCAAAATACTGGTTTGCTCGAAGGCTCCCATATATAGTTCATCGAACTCGACAGCATTAATGTCAATAACTTCAATATCATTTGCGTAGTTTTGTGCAGCCTCCGCCCTTTCGCTAAAGGTATACACTTTACGGCTTCCTGACAAAACAACTATTTTTTTATGCCCTAATGCCGTCAAATGATCCAAAATCTGCTCCATCCCGCCTTTATTATTGACAACCACGCTGTCACAAGACAACTCAGGCAAGGTTCTGTCTACCATCACTACAGGGATGTTGGAATCAAAAGATCTGTACGTTGCGGCAAAACTCTGTGAAGGCATTGCTACTATTCCCTTCAAATTAAGGCAATCCCATTGCTTTAAAAGCTGAGCCTCAAGCGCACTCTGCTCATAAGTACAGCCGACAACTACAGAATAATTTCTTGAATATGCAAAATCCTGAACGGTCTTTACAATCATATTGGAAAAGCTGTTGGTCAAATCAGCGACCAAAATACCAATAAGGGCAGAAGGGTTATGTAATGAATAACTGCCTTTTGTTAATTTATTTAAATAACCTTGTTCTTTTGCCGTTTGCAAAACCAAATGTCTGGTCTTTGCCGAAACCATTTGCGGTTTTTGCAAGGCGCGCGAAACGGTAGACGGAGATATTCCTAAAGACTTAGCAATAGTTGTAATACTTGCCATGACATACATTTTGATTCTTTGCTTTCAAAAATGAAGATACCACTTAAATTCGAGCATATAAAGTTAAGTTAACAGCAAATTTGCAAATTGTTAACCTTATACACAAAAATTTATGCAAAGTTTTGCATTAATTGCACTATTTTCTTTTAATTTTTAATCTTATTTTAACTTAAATTTATCATCTTATAATTTATTGATATTAAACGATAATTAAATATTTTGTTCTGTTTTTACATATTCTGTTTTTAGAAAAAATCACTAGACTTTCGTAAAATTTCTTCGTTTTTTATTTCACATAACACGTGTTATGCAAAATTTTGCAATAATTTTTGAGATTTGCAAATATTTTTTCATTGTTCGTTTATTCCATTATTTACTCAACACAAATCGTGTCCGTAACACGAAACATTATGCAGGTGGTATTTATATGAACAAAAGACTTTTACTGTGGGCCGTAACCTCGGCCCTTGCCGGATTGCTATTTGGATTTGATACCGTTGTCATTTCCGGCGCTGAAAGCAAAATTCAGCAACTGTGGTCATTAAGCGGAACCATGCACGGTCTTGCCATCAGTGCCGCACTCTGGGGTACCGTATTAGGTGCTTTAATCGGCAGTATTCCTACCGCTAAATGGGGCAGAAAAAAGACTCTTATTTGTAACGGATTTCTTTTCATTTTTGGAGCAGCCGGTACCGCCTTTGCCTGGAACTTCACATCATTTGCGCTGTGCAGATTTGTAGGCGGGATCGGGATCGGTATTTCAACTATTGCCGCACCTCTCTTTATTGCCGAAATATCACCGGCGCAAGACAGAGGCAAATTAACCGGTTTATTTCAATTTAATATAGTATTCGGTATCTTGCTTGCGTTTTTCTCAAACTTCGTAATTATGCAATTTGCTCCTGAACATACAGCCTGGCGCTGGATGCTCGGAATTCAATTGGTTCCTGCCGTTTTATATACGATTTTATGCTTCTCTTTGCCTGAATCCCCACGCTGGCTTATAACTGCCGCCAATAAGGACGCAGAAGCAAAACATGTTTTCTCTTTAATTAATCCTACAATGAATGAAGCCGAGCTTGACAATCTCGTAGCACAAATCAAGCAAAGCGCTATTGAAGAAGGCAAAAACAAAGAAACAACAACCAAATTCTTTACAAAACGCCTACGTTACCCGATTTTATTTGCCTTTTTAATTGCTGCATTCAACCAACTTTCAGGAATTAACATCATATTATACTTTGCGCCGCGCCTTTTAGGTCTTGCGGGTATGGAAGATCCTGTTGCAGCTTCAATTTCTTTAGGCGTAACCAATTTAATCGCTACTTTCATAGGTATACGCTTAATCGACGTACTCGGACGAAAGACCCTGCTTTTAATCGGTTGTATGGGCTATATTTTAAGCCTTGCCGTCTGCACCTTCTCATTCTTTAATTTCAGCGAGCTTAAAGTCGTTTCATCCTCTATAGATACAGTTGCATCAGCTCAGCAACTAATAAATATGGAAGCAGGAAATATATACTTCACGCCTGAAGACAAAGACAATGCCATTATCAAATATAATCAGGCCCGCGACAATCTGATTGTCGTAACTGCTAACGATCAATTCAAAGACTTAACTGCAAGTCTTGATGCAAACACTCCTGTAGATAAAGTCCTTAGTGTCGCACAGCAAGTCAAACATGAAGCATCTTCCGACTTGGGATCTGTAAGTTTTGTTGTCCTCATTTGCATGATTGTCTTTATCGCTTCCCATGCCATAGGATCAGGAACAATCATATGGGTATTCATCTCTGAAATCTTCCCTAACGATCAACGTGCTAAAGGACAATCACTGGGCAGTTTCACCCACTGGATTTTTGCCGCCGGACTGACATTAGTCTTCCCGATCGCTATTGCAAAGTTCGATGCGGGGTACATGTTCGGATTCTTCTGCTTTATGATGATCCTCCAATTAATTTGGTGTAAATTCATGATGCCTGAAACCAAAGGCAAAACCCTTGAGGAAATCGGCGCAATTCTGGCTAATAAATAAAAAGTCGACTGAAAAGCTCTGCAAATGCAGGGCTTTTTTACTTCTGTCTCATTTTCAATAAAAAAGCCACTTTTCTTTTTAAAAACACCGCAATAATTTATTTATTTAAAATCAACAAGTTATTATTAACATTATATGTTTTTGAGTTATTTCATTATGCGTTTTTGAGGTAATTTATTATATATTTTTGAAGTGAGTTCATTTTTTCCGCTACCCCAAAAACATGCTTATACCGGAAGAACTATAAACGATTGCTAAAGTAAAGCCGACTACTTTCCTCTTTTGCTAAAATTAGTAAAAAGGAAATTAACTCTATGGCAAATTTAAAAAATATCTGCGTATTGCGTCTTTCAGCCTTAGGTGACTGCATCAACGCTTTCGGTTTTATCGGCGGCTTAAAAAAAGCCGATCCTAATCTTGATGTCAGTATGATCATCGACAAGCGTTTTGCCTCCATGTTCAAAGATGCAAACGGCAATGACTTGATCCCCCTTTATACGGTTGACTTTAAAAACGAAGGTCTTAAAAGTATTCTTTCCCTTAAAAAAGAATTAAAAGGCAAAACCTTTGACGCCCTTTTAAATATTCAGACTTCAATTAAAGCGTCGCTTGTGTCTCTTGCCGTAAAAGCCCCGCTTAAAATCGGCTACGATAATGCAAGATCACGCGAAGGTCAGCGTTTTTTTGTCAATAAAACAGCCCCCGCTTCCGATAATCCCCACGTTCTTGCCGGCTTTATTTCTTTTGCCAAAGCTTTAGGTTATGACAATGTCACCCCGTTTTGGGATTTTAAGCTTGAAGACTCTGAATTATGTGAAATACGTAAAAAACTGCCTGAAAAACCTATTTTTGCCATAGCACCGGCATCTGCCAAAGCTGAAAAAAATTGGACGGTAAAAGGTTACAGCGCTCTTGCAAAACTCGCTATTGAAAAAGGCTTTGCCCCTGTGCTTTTAGGTTCTAAAGCCCCGATTGAATTAAATTTATCCAAAGCTATTGCCGATACCGTAGGAAACGGAGTTATTAATCTGTGCGGCAAAACCACACTACGCCAAATGCTTTGCATCCTGAAAATCGCCAAAGCGGCATTGTGCCCTGACAGCGGAACTATGCACGCGGCAAGTGCAGTAGGTACCCCGGTTATAGGATTATTTGCAAGACACAGCGAAAAACGCGTCGGTCCCTGGAATTATATGAACCTATGCGTAAGTGTTTATGATAAGCTTGCAAAATCTGAGCTAAACGGTAAAGAAGCGCCATGGAGATATCGCGTCAAACAAGAGCATGCCATGGAACAAATCACAATTGACTCGGTAAAAGATATGTTTTTAAAGGTATTAAAGGAGATGGATTATGAGTAAAAAAATCCTGGCGGTATTCCCCGGTACTTTTGATCCTCCGACTTTAGGGCATTTTGATATCATCACCCGTGCATCCCGTCTTTTTGATGAGCTGCTTATTGCCGTTGCCAACAGCCCGAGCAAACATACTCTGATTACCCTTGAAGATCGCATCAAAATGATGAAAGAAAGCTGCAAAGATCTGCCTAACGTAAGAGTGGAAGGATTTTGTGAGCTTTTAGTCTCTTTTCTTGCAAAACAACAGGCTAAAGTCTTGGTGCGCGGAGTAAGAACCGTTGCCGATTATGATTACGAAATTCAGCTGACCGGAATGTATCGTACTATGATGCCGGAACTTGAAATAGTCATGCTGCCGACATCCGGAAACCTTTCTTATATTTCATCGACGCTCGTACGCGATGTAATCATTCACCGCGGCGATATTTCTCCTTTCGTACCGCCTGCGGTTACTGAACTTGTCAACAATAAATATATTCACTAAGCGTTTTAATGCTGACAATGTCCGCAAAAATAAGTATGTCTCTGCCCTTGCACCGTCCCTAATATAGGATGACCGCAGCGAGGGCACTTTTCACCTTCATGCCCGTACACGTTTAAATTCTGGACAAAGTAGCCGGGCTTACCGTCAGCGCCTGAAAAATCTCTTATGGTAGTACCGCCCTTTTTAATGGACTCCTGTAAAAGCTTTCTTATCACGTCAACAAGCTTTACACATTCCTCACGTGTAATTGTCGATGCTCTTCTTAACGGTGAAATTTCAGCAAGAAATAAAGACTCGCTGGCATAAATATTTCCGACGCCGACAACAACCTTACTATCCATAATCGCCTGTTTGACCGCGATATGGCGTTTTTTTAAAGCGTTATACAAATAATCGGCGTTAAACGCGTCACTAAACGGCTCGGGGCCTAAATTTTTTAAAACCGGTGACGCTAAAGGATCATCTCCCTCTTTGACATAAGCGACAAGACCGAAGCGCCGCGGATCGTTTAAGCGTACGTCTTTACCGTTATCAAGAGATAAAGCGAAATGATCGTGAAGAATAAATGGAGCGTCATTATCAACTACTTTTAAATGACCGCTCATCCCCAAATGCACGATGATAGAACCTTTAGTCGTAGTGACGATGATATATTTGCCGCGTCTTTTAAGCGACAAGACTTTTGCGTCTTTTAATTGATATAAATCATCGCTAAGCGGGATCCTAAGTTTCTTTTCTCCTTTAAAAACCGATTTAATGACGCTGCCTTTTAAAGCAGGCGAAACTCCGCGCATCGTAACTTCGACTTCAGGTAATTCGGGCATAAATTTACTCCGTAAAAAAAACAAAACCCCGCAGTTTAACGTGCAGGGTCTTAAGCTTAAGCAAGAAAAAATTACTTAATCTTGCCTTCTTTGTACAGGACGTGCTTACGAACTACCGGATCGAACTTCATCATCTCCATCTTACCCGGAGTGGTGCGACGATTCTTGGTAGTGGTATAGAAGTGACCGGTACCTGCAGAAGAATTCAAACGGATCTTTTCGCGACCGCCTTTCTTAGCCATGATATTCTCCTTTAAACTCTAACGCCGTTTGCACGCATATCGGCAAGAACGGAATCGATGCCTTTCTTATCGATAGTACGCATGGCTTTGGTGGTAACACGCAATCTTACGAAGCGGCCTTCACTCTCAACCCAGAAACGGTGGTACTTAAGATTAGGAAGAAAACGACGCTTAGCCGCATTCTTCGCGTGGGAACGATGGTTACCCACTGCCGGGCGCTTGCCCGTTACTTGGCAAACTCTGGACATGTCTCTCACACTCCAAAAAACGATACAGGGCTACAGCACCTAAAGCTGTAACCGAAAAATTTGTTTTATTTATTAGTTGCGCGGATAACTGCGCAAAACCCTACGATCGAAACGATCTCTATTTTGCGCTGCGTCAACTTAAAAAGCAGAACATGCCTTGTCATCATGCTCGCAAAATTCGTGGTTTGCAGATTATAGACTAAAATCACATAAAAAGATCATTAACTTTGAAATTTTACGGATCTTTTTCACTAAATGCCAAGAAAAAAGCCGTTTCATCTACTAGTTTAAGCCTCTTTAAAGAGATTTTTAATCCTTTTTCTATATTCAAGCGGACCGATTCCCTTTCTCATTTTAAAAGCCGTACTGAACTTTCCTTGATTCATATAGCCTAACCTATGAGCAATTTCCCCAATCGAAAGAGACTCGTCCTCAAGCAGATCTTCCGCCTTGTTCATTCTTATTTCCTTTACGAAAGCATCTATAGATTGACCGGTTATATCCTTAAAGGATTCCTGTAAGGTCGTCGGATTTATTCCGAAAATTTCAGATAAATTCGCTATGGTGTAATGTTTTTGCAGATCTTTTTTAAGAAAATCCGTTACTTTTCTTACTTTTTCGATTTTTATTTGGCTGTTGAGCCTAAGTACACTGTGTTTAAAGTGGTGGAAAGCTCCCAAATAGGTTAATAGGCTGTAACAATTAAGCTTAAAAAGCGACTTTACGCATTGGATTTTTTCATCTTTTAAGTTATTAAAAATTCCGGTTACAAAATCTTCTGCAGCAAATGACTGTGAATACTCTTTTATGCAGAAGCTTTTTACTATGTCATCAAGTGAAAAATCCGTGCCGATTTTTTGTAAAAACGCAGTATCAATAAGCTCTAAATCAAAGCTTAGGCTTATACCCGAGTAAAAGCCTAACGGCAGTTTTACCCTTGACTGTGCGCAGCTGCCCGCGTTATGGATCAAAAAATCATTTTCCCCTGCAAAAAATGTATCCCCATTTTGCATAGTCCATCCGATGCGCCCTTTTCTACAAAAATCGACTATAAGCGTATAAGGACGATGTTTATGAGAAAACGAAAAGCTATCCCCTTGAAGATTGAAAAACGAAACTTCAATTCCGGAATCTACGCTTACTGAGTAAAAACTCTTTTGTCCGCATCCTGATGTTTTAAGCGATGCGTAAACAGATCCTTTCTTCTTTTCCATATCTTATTTCAAATTCCATTTTGCTCCGATATAAGCTTTTTTATCCGTTTATAAGCTTTTTACACAACTACAACAATTTTGTCATGGTATTTATACAATATATATAAAGATTGAGCAATTGCTCAATTATTCAAAATTTAAATTATGGAGAAAAATATCATGAAAAAGACTTACAAAATCGATGTCGATTGCGCCAATTGTGCCAACAACATGGAAGCTGCCGCTAAAAAGGTTCAAGGAGTAAAAGACTGCACCGTCAACTTTATGGCCCTAAAAATGATTGTCGAATTTGAAGAAGGCGCAGACGTCAAGAGCGTAATGCAGGAAGTTCGCAGCGCCTGCAAAAAGGTAGAGGACGACTGCGAAGTTTTTCTTTAATGAAAACAAGGCCTCTTAAATAAGAGGCTTATTTACTTAGAGGCGAGAGCAAATCAAATGTCCAAAAAACAAAAAATAATGTTATGGCGCATTTTAATTTCCATAGCCATGCTGATTGCTTTAGGATTTTCACCTGTCCAAGGTTATCTTAAATTTATCCTTTATATGGTCGTATACCTCATAATCGGCTATGACATATTGTTAAAAGCCCTAAAAGGTATAAAGAACCGCCAGATGTTTGATGAAAGCTTTTTGATGACAGTAGCCACCGTAGGCGCTATTGCACTTGGCTTATATAAAAGCGGAGATTACACCGAAGCCGTCGCAGTAATGCTCTTTTATCAAATCGGAGAATGGTTCCAGAGTTATGCGGTAGGAAAAAGCAGACGCAATATTAGTGAACTTATGGACATCCGCCCTGATTACGCCAATTTGGAGCAAAACGGAAAAATTACCAAAGTCGATCCTGACGAGGTGGGAATAGGCAGCATCATTGTCATCAACCCAGGCGAAAAAGTCCCTATCGACGGAATTCTGGTTCAAGGGTCAAGCAGTCTTAACACCGCGGCTTTAACCGGAGAAAGCTTGCCGCGTGATGTCTCCGTAGGTGATGAAATAGTAAGCGGATCAATTAACCTTACCGGAGTCATCAGAATTCAGACAACTAAAGACTTTGGAGAATCAACCGTTTCAAAAATTTTGGATTTGGTGGAAAACGCCAGTTCAAGAAAATCAAAGTCAGAAGACTTCATCTCAAAATTTGCCCGCGTTTATACTCCGATTGTATGTATTGCCGCCTTGATTTTAGCAATAGTGCCTCCACTTGTTCGCATGACAGCTTTAAACCTTGAGCCTATGTTTGACGATTGGATTTACCGAGCTCTTACCTTCCTTGTAATAAGCTGCCCGTGCGCCCTGGTAATAAGCATTCCTCTGTCATTTTTTGCCGGAATCGGCGGATCAAGCCGCGAAGGAATATTGATTAAAGGTTCAAATTACATGGAAACATTATCAAAAACCAAATATGTGGTTTTTGACAAGACAGGAACCTTAACTCAAGGCGTATTTGAGGTAAACGGAGTCCATCACTCAAAGCTGGAGCCTAAAAAAGTCATTGAGCTTGCCGCTGTCGCCGAATGCTCTTCATCCCATCCTATAAGCAAGAGTCTGCAAAAGGCTTACGGCAAATTTATCGACCGCAAGCGCGTCGGCAATATCACCGAATTAAGCGGCAAAGGAATTATTGCCGAAGTTGACGGACATAATGTTGCAGTCGGCAACGCAAAACTCATGGATCATGTCGGAGTTGTTGCCATTCCCTGCCATCAGGTAGGAACCATCGTCCATGTTGCAATTGACAAGGAATATGCCGGACATATCATCATCTCGGACATAATAAAACCACACGCCAAAGAAGCAGTCTCCGAATTAAAGCGTTCCGGCGTTGAAAAGACGGTTATGCTCACGGGGGATGCCAAAGCAGTGGCCAATCAGGTAGCTTCGACTCTCGGCATTGACGAGGTCTACAGTGAGCTGCTGCCTGAAGGCAAAGTACAAAAAGTTGAAGATCTCATCAGTAGAAAGCCTGAAAAAGCCAAACTTGCTTTTGTCGGCGACGGAATCAACGACGCTCCGGTACTGTCCCGCGCTGATATCGGTATCGCTATGGGAGCAATGGGCTCCGACGCGGCAATCGAAGCTGCAGACGTCGTGCTCATGGATGACGATCCGAGCAAAATTGCCAAAGCAATTAAAATCTCCCGCAAATGCCTTAGCATCGTATATCAGAATATCGTATTTGCCATCGGAATTAAGGTTGCCTGCCTAATTTTAGGTGCTGTAGGTATCGCCAATATGTGGTTTGCCATCTTTGCTGATGTCGGTGTCATGATCCTTGCGGTGTTAAACGCAATAAGAGCCCTCTTTGTTAAAAAGCTCTAGTTATATGTGCAATAGTCGGCAGACCTGTTATACAGGTCTGCTTTATTATATAAAACTTTTTACATTCTCTTAAAAGACCTATTCGTTCTCTTCTACAACAAAAATGATTTTAAAGAGTCTAAAAAACATAAATATTTTCAAAAAACGAGATTTTTGAAAATATCCCTATCTTTTTATTTACCAATTTGACAAAAAAACACCCGACAGCCTAAACCGTCAGGTGCAAATAACGAAAACACTGGAGTTTTTTAGTTAAACTTTTTCTTGATTCTTACGAACATACGCTCAATGCAGTAGGCAACAATGAAAACAAGAGTAATTGCCACACCGGCAGTACCATAATCGTAGCCTTGCAAACTGGTAGAAATCACAAAACCCACACCGCCGGCACCGACCATTCCTAAAATCGTGCACTCGGAGAAATTAACCTCAAGACGCATGCCGCACCATGCGACAATCTGTGACAAGGCTGCAGGCAATACCGCATTAAAGAACACATTTACGCGAGTCGTTCCCGTTGCTTCCAATGCCTCCAAGGTCTCCTCCGGGATGCTTTCAAAACTCTGGGCAAAAGACTTAGTGAAAAAAGCCGTAGTATGTACGCAAAGACCGGCAACACCGGCTTCAGGTCCCATACCTAAACATACGAGCATTAAAAGAACCCAAATAGGAGTAGGAACCGCTCTTAAAAAAGAGAAGAACGACTGCACGAAAACCGACAGAGCATTAATCTTAAACACGTTGCGTGCGGCAAACATGCCAAAAAAGATGCCTAACACCATGCTGTACAGCAATGAAAGGACCGCAATACATATGGTGTCAAGCAATGAGGTTAAGATTAAATCAATTTTAGAAAAATCATAATGTCCTAAATTCCAAAATACCGTACCGATATCGGGAATACGGCTTAAAATTTTCGACCAATTAATGTCAAGATACAAAAGACTGACAATGGCAAGAAACAAAACCGACCACAAAAATACAGGGATGGCTTTGTTTCTGTCTTTACATTTAACCGGGATTTTTGGAGTCTTTTGCTGCTGCGCAAAAACGTCGTCCATAACAATTTCACTCATTTTAAAAGCTCCTTACGCAATTTGCCGGTTAATTGATCAACCAAAATTACCATTACGGCGATCATTAAAATGATGCTAAAAGCAATGTCATAATGGAAAGTCTTAATGTACGAGAACAAGGTCAGGCCGACACCGCCGCCGCCCACCATACCAACGATGGTGGAAGCACGGATGTTGACTTCAATACAATATAAAAACCATGCGATAAAACCGCTTAAACATGACGGCAAAATTGCCTGGCTTACGCGTTGAAAGAATGTAGCGCCTACAGCCTCAAGACTCTCGACACAATCATTTGACACATCTTCCATGGTCTCGACAAAAGCTCTTACCATAAAGGCAAAGCTTGTAATACATAAAGCGATAAAGCCGACACCGGTTCCGATACCCAAAGATGAAAACAAAATAAAAGCCCATACCAAGGTTGGGATGTTTCTTAAAAATGTCGCAAAGCCGCGTACGAACTTGGCAGTTTTGGGGAAAGGAGAAATCTTTTCACTGCCGAACAAAGCAGTAACAAAAGCTAGAATTGCTGCAATAGTAGTTGATGCCATAGCAAGAGCTAATGTCACCAATATACTTTCCATAACATCAGGCAAACGATTCATTTTCGGAAGCTTGGGCGGAAAGAAATCTTCACTTACAAACTTCCAAATTGAGTCTCCGTTTGCAAACAAAGTAAAAACATTAAATTTTGTAACAAAAGTACTGATGCAGAATACTATTACAGTTACGATTAAAAATCCCGTATAAAGCTTTTTGAGATCTTGCGGGATTAGCGGGATCTTAGGATGCATTTTGTGTGTTTCCTATCATGAGATTTTCACGGGAAGTACCGTAAATCTTTTCAATCATGGCTGCGTTTAAATTACAAGGACTGTCGTTAAACATCACTTCACCTTTTGCCAAGCCGATAATACGGGTTGAATAATTGACCGCAACATCCAGTTGGTGAAGATTTACAAGACACGCGATATTACGTTTTGCCGTCATGGATTTAAGCAAATCCATAATGGTTTTAGCGCTTGACGGATCAAGAGAGGCTATGGGTTCATCACACAAAAGGATCTTAGGATTTTGCATAATTGCTCTGGCAATGCCGACACGCTGTTTTTGTCCTCCGGAAAGATCGGCTGCCCGGTTATAAGCAAAATCTTTAAGTCCTAGTTCATTTAAAAGATTTAAAGCCTCAATCTTATCTTCTTCCTTATAGCGGCCTAAAATACCGTTTAAACCGCTCATATAGCCAAGGCGTCCGTGTAGGACATTCTGTAAAACCGATAAGCTGTAAACTAAATTGTAATTTTGAAAAATCATTCCTACCTTACGGCGCTGATTACGCAGATCTTTTCCTTTTTGCTTTGAGATCTCCTCGTCATCAAGAATGATTTTTCCTTCAGAAATCGTGATTAATTGATTGACGGCGCGCAGAAGAGTTGATTTACCGGAGCCCGACGGTCCGATAATTGAGACAAACTCTCCTTCTTTAATCTCAAATGACACGTTTTTAAGAGCATGTACGCCATTTGAGTAAATTTTGCTTACGCCGTCAAATTTCAAGATTGTTTTCATTTTTACATGCCCGTTTTGTTATTAAAGTTCGTTGATAATCTTGTTAAGTTCAATGATCGGCGCGTAATCAGCCATACTGCAAGGAACAAAGCGGGAATGCGGCAGCTTAATAACGTCGGTAAAATACTGTTCGTTATCATATGAGGTTAAAAATTGCTGCAGCTTGGCACGTGTATCGGCATCAACATGCTCGGCTACAACCATGCACTCTGCCGGAATTGCCGCAGATTCGTGAACGATGCGCACGGCATCTTTGGGAGCATTTCCGTGCTCGATTTCAGAAGCCAAAATCTGATCGGAAATCGGTGCAATGTCGACATCCCCCTTGACAATAGCCTGCAAACCGGCCTGATGAGATCCGGAGAAACTTACGGCTTCAAAGAAATCACCGTTTGCGTGAAGTTCTTCTGAAGTAAGCTTTTCTGCAGGGAATGCCTTAATAATCTCGGCAGTAGGAACCAGATTACCGGAAGTCGACCCCGGATCAACAAATGCTATGGTCTTGCCCTTGAAATCCTGTATGGAGTTAATATCTTTGTTAGCGCTGTTAACAATAAAAACTGAATGGTAAATAGCTTTAGCTTTATCGCCGTCAGCAGCTTTCATCACGATAGGCTCCATCTTGCTGCGGGTAACGCCTAGAGCCAAAGCCTGCGACCCCATGTATGCCATATCAGCTTTTCCGGTACGTAATGCTTCAACAATGGCGTTATAGTCAGTTGACTGAATTTCTTCAACTTCACAGCCTAAAAAAGCACCCAAATCTTTAGCCAAACCGTTTCTTGCGTCGGCGCTTTGAGTGGTTGATTCATTCGGAGCGTAAGCAATGGTAAATACTCCGTCATCTTCACCTGCTACTGCCTGACCGATACCGGCTAACATTGCCGCGCCACAGATTGCAGCAGTGATTTTATTCAACAATTTCATTTTCTTTTCCTCTTGTTAATAGATGGATTCAAGTATTGAAGCTATATTTTCATTAGTTAATAAAACCGGATTGTTATCGGCTCTGCCCTTGGTGATACATAAAGGAACCAATGCTTCAATATCCGATTTGTCTGCGCCCCATTGGGACAAGGTGCTTTTAATCGATGCTCGCGTCAAAAGCCCGTTAATACGTGCTTTAAACTCATCGGCATCTTTAACGCCCAACGCTGCAAGCAAAGACTTAGGATCTTCAATTTGCGGCAAGTTGAGGGTAAAAACGGGAGCCAGCAGCATGCTTACCGCCACTCCGTGCGGAATGTGATAATGCATGGTTAAAGGATAGGAAATTGAGTGGCAGGCGGTTGTCTTGGTATTGCTGAAGGCAAGACCTGCAAGCATGCTGCCTTTTGACATTGCATCATGGGCTGCAAAATCTTCGCTGAACAAGCCGTCGATATGCAGCATAATTTCACGGATAGCGCTTAAGGCAAGTGCTTTTGAAACACAGTTTGACGCTTTTGCCCAATAACTTTCTACAGCGTGGGCTACGGCATCAAGTGCTGAAGAGACCGCAAGTGCTAAAGGTAAAGTTGAAGACAAATCAGGATCGATTAATGCCGCGTAAGCATAGTTCTCTTTGCTTTCAACCGAACGCTTTACTTCTATTTCAGGATCCCAAATCGTTGCCCAGCAGGTAACCTCACTACCGGTGCCTGCGGTTGTAGGTATGCCGATCCACGGCATTTTATTTTCCGTAAAGCGCTTATCAATGATTGCCGTACGCAGGTCATCGATATTTGAAATATCAAGATCGTGCAAACAACATAAAGATTTGGCCACATCCAGAACCGATCCGCCGCCGATACCCACCACGGCTCCCAAATTAAGCTTACGGGTATGATCATATACCCCGAACAAATCCTGAACGGAAGGATTTGAGGCGGTAAAAACCACAGGATGAACCTTATAACCGTCCTGCTTATTTAAAAGATCTTTAATTATTTCATGTTCAAGAACGCACTCGGACCAAACAATAAGCAGCACATCCGATCCTTTATCTGCAACAAGCGACTGCAGAAGGTCGGGTAATTTTGCAAGGCACCCTTTTCCCTGACAGATTTTCACCGGATTGAAATAATGATTCATTGCCTATCCTGCCTTTACTTAGTCTCGTTGAGCTTGTTGATAAGCTCTGGAAGATCGCTTATTGAATCAAGTACGTAATCAGCACCCGCCTCAAGATATTTTTTGGTAGCCAATTCTTTTTTAGCTTTAAGATCGGAATAAGACATCGATTCGTATTCGGCTTCGGACAATCCGAGCAGGTTTGAGCCCTTAAGCACGCCGACACTGACAGCTCCCGCATTGACGCCCTCTAAAATATCGACGACGGTATCCCCTACTTTTACGACCGAACGGGGAGGATATACATTTAATTGACGCATGCATTCAAAAAGCATGAAAGGAGAAGGACGACCGTATCCTCCGGTTTTATCCGGGGTAACGACGCAATCAGGGCTATAGCCTAACTGCTTTGCGGCGGGAATTACTTTTTCCATCATCTGGGAGTTGTACCCGGTGGTAGATCCGATTTTTATTCCCATAGTTCTTAAAGCGATAACTGTCTGTAACACTCCGTCAATAGGCTTGCTGTAATCTGCTACGATTTCATATAAGGTAGCCTCAAATTCTTCATATAACCTTTGAATGTCCTTCTCGTCGGACTCTCTGCCGTAATGCTTAAACCATTGCTGTTTTGCTGAATTTAAAGACAATAAAGATCTGATATGAGCTTTTTTCTCCATACCCATCGGACCGTTAATCTCATCTAAAGTAAGATTAATGCCGTTTTTTGAAAAAACGATATCAAAAACTTTACTGGGGGCGCTTGAACCGTAGTCAACGGTGGTACCGGCCCAATCAAAAACAACTGCTGATATTTTGTTTTGCGAAGACATTTTGTTTTCCTTTAAAACTTTGCTTTATTTTGCTTTGTTGAACGCAGTATATTAAAGAGAAAACAGCACAAACAATCATGAAACGGTTAAAAGTTTATTAAATCCGTGTTAAGAGGTTTATTTAATTGAAATATAAATAAATTTATATGAAAAAATCGTGAAAATAATTTTTAAAACTTAAAAAACACGATCATGAGTCATATAAAAATACAGCAAATTATTAAATTTATATGCTGTTTTTTGCTGTTTTATGCATTAAAAATACGAAAATTAACACTCCCAGGGACAAAAAGATCCGCTACCGCTAAATACGAGATATTCTTTACCGGGTTTAACGATTTTTAATAGGAAAGGCAATACTCTTCTTGAAGCAATT
>NZ_CAJKVK010000019.1 GCF_905203285.1 uncultured Succinatimonas sp. | reverse complement strand
AAGGCTTTGATTATGAACTCTGCTGATAGATATACAAAAAAGAGCAGAGTTCAGGTAATCGCGTTTTACTGAATTATTTATCAGCAGCGATAACCAACTTAATTACGGACTTAACGTCTGCGTGAAGCTGGAGAGCAATCTCGTACTCGCCGACAGAGCGTAAAACGCCCTCAGGGAGACGAACTTCACTCTTGTGAATTTCGCAACCTGCTGCGGTCAAAGCGTCAGCAATATCACGGGTTCCGATTGAACCGAAGAGTTTGCCTTCGTCGCCGGCCTTAGCAAGAATAGTTACGGTACCAATTTCAGCAAGCTTAGCAGCACGATCTTCGGCGGCTTTGAGCTCAGCTGCAATCTTAGCCTCGAGTTCAGCACGCTGAGCTTCGAACTTAGCTAAGTTTTCTTTAGTAGCCATAACGGCTTTCTTTTGAGGTAACAAGTAGTTGCGGGCATAACCGTTGCGAACTTTAACCTTGTCACCGAGTCCGCCCAAGTGAGCGAGTTTATCAAGCAGAATGACTTCCATTTTGCAATTCCTTTAAAAACCGAATTAACGGCTATGAAGATCGGTGTAAGGTAAAAGTGCTAAATAGCGAGCACGCTTAATAGCGGTAGCGAGCTGACGCTGATATTTAGCGCTGGTACCGGTGATACGGCTAGGAACAATCTTACCTGATTCGGTAACATAGTTCTTTAATAAAGCAACATCCTTGTAATCGATTTCAGTTACGCCTTCAGCAGTGAAACGGCAGAACTTACGACGATGGAAATAACGAGCCATTTTCAAGTTCTCCTTATTCAGCTACTGTTTCTTCGGCAGCTTCAACAACTTCGGCCTCTGCCTTAGCAGCACGCTGACGCTGTTCGCCGTCATCTTCACGAGCACGGCGCTCTTCGCGAGCCTTCATCATAGGAGACTGCTCAGTAACCGGGCCATTAGTACGAATAACAAGATTACGAATTACGGCATCGTTAAAACGGAAATTGTTTTCAATGCTGTCAATTGCTTCCTGCTCAGCTTCAACGTTCATTAAAACGTAGTGAGCTTTGTGCAATTTCTGAATCGGGTAAGCCAACTGACGACGGCCCCAATCCTCTAAGCGGTGAATCTTACCGCCGGTCTTTTCGATCTCGCCCTTATAGCGCTCGATCATACCCGGTACCTGATCGCTCTGATCCGGATGTACCAGGAATACGATTTCGTAGTGACGCATGAATAAATGCCCCTTACGGTAGAAGTCTGAAAATATCAGTCATTATTCAGACAAGGAAGCTAACGCGGTTTTTTCCATCTAAAAAACTCGCGCGACTGAAACGGCAAATATTTTACTGCTTTTTTTATAAATTTCAATAAATGAAACCATCTATTTTTTTCTTAAAATAGGCAAATCTATGCCGTTTTTAAGCGTATCAGCAAAATTCCCAATCAAAAGACACAAAAATTTTTCCCTTAACTTTTTTAAATTAAGAACACCGCACTACATATCATCAGTTTATCCCATTAAAAATTCAGCAAAAATCAAAGATATTTAAATTCTATAGCAAGTATCAATGAAACCTAGTAATTTATAAATACATATTTCTATTACGGCAGCACGCTTTATGTTAAAAATTCTTCATACCTCGGATTTGCATCTTAGCAAAAATCTGTACGGAAAATCCCGAACCGATGAGTTCTGTCAAATCTTAGATCAGCTTACAGAAATAATAAAAAAAGAAAACATCGATGTTCTTTTGATAGCTGGCGATATTTTTGACTCATCCATGCCAGCACTTGACGCGCAAAAACTTTACTACGACTTTCTTGCCAAACTTGCTAAAACAAAGCTAAAGCATACCGTGCTCATTGCAGGGAACCACGATTCTCCGAACTTTCTAAAAGCGGCCGATCCTTTACTTTCCTCTTTTAATATTCATATCGTATCAAGCATTGATATTGAAAATATCGATAAAGAAATCATCGTATTAAAAGAAGATAACGGAATTCCTTTTCTAATCATAAGCGCCATCCCCTATCTTCGTGAACGGGATATAAGACGTATTTTAATAGATGAAAACGAGGATGAAATACACGCTGAATATAGAAAAGCAGTTATCGGACATATAAGAAAAGTATCCGCTAAGGCATTTTTAAAACAAGAAGAGATATTAAATAATTACCATATTAAAATTCCGGTAATCGCTATGGCACATCTTTTTATGATTGGTGACGTTATAAGCGATACCAACACTGCACGCGATCTTTTTGTCGGATCGCTCTGCCCGATTGAAGCCGACGCTTTTGATCCGCGCTATGACTACATTGCACTAGGACACCTGCACACCGGACACAAAATCAAGCAAAACGAATATATTCGTTATTCCGGCACTCCTCTTCCCATGAACTTTGGCGAAACCGAAACCAAACATGCTTGCCTTATCGAATTTGACAAAGGGGATAAAAAACTCTCTTTAATTCCGTTTTCCCAGACTAAAAAACTAGTCAGAATAAAAGGCGATTTAGACATAATAAGCAGGCAATTAAAAGAGCTTAAAAAAGAAAACATACCTTTTATGGTTGAAATTCTTTTAGAAGGACAAGAAGACGCAATAACCATAAAAAACCGCATTGATGACCTTACGTCAAATTCTTTAATTGAAATTTTAAGAATAAAAGACAATCGCTGCTTTGGTAAAGCATTATCACAAGATGATGAAATAAAACAACTTACTGATTTAAATGAAGACAGCGTCTTTTTACGACTTTTGGAATCTGCAGGAATTGAAGAAAAAGATCGTCCTGAATATATAAGTACATATAAAGAAATCCGGAGATTAATGATAGATGAGGAGGCAGATGCAAAATGAAAGTTTTACGAGTAGAACTGTCTAACCTTAATTCTTTACGCGGAACTTTTAATATTGATTTTACCGATGAAGCCTTTACATCAAGCGGTATTTTCGCCATCACAGGACCTACCGGTGCAGGAAAATCAACTATTTTAGACGCTATTTGCCTTGCTCTTTACTCAAAAACTCCGCGTCTTAACGATGTAGGCAGCACCAATGAAATCATGACGCGTTCTGAAGGAACGTGTATGGCAAGGGTGATTTTTGAAAGTGCGCATAAATATTATCTTGCCTCCTTTGAACAGCATAGATCCCGAAACAAGATGGGCGGAGCACTGCAAAATAAAACCCATCTTTTAATCGAACTTGATAAAGATCTTAAAGGCGGGAAAGATATTGCTTCAGGACGCAACGTCCCTAACAAAGTTGCAGAAATTACCGGTCTTGATTTTGACAAGTTCACTAAATCCATGCTCCTTGCGCAAGGTAATTTTGCTAACTTTTTAAAATCAAATGACAATGAACGTTCCGAGCTTCTTGAAAAACTCACCGGGACAGCTATCTATTCACAAATATCTCAATTTGTCTATCAAAAAGATAAAGAAGCTAAACTACTTTTAGAAAGCCTCAAAGAATCTCTTGAACATATTGAGATTCTTAATGAAGCAGAATTAAAGGAAAAAGAAAATGCCGTAAATGAAATTACGGAAAAAGTAAAACTTCTGGAAAAAGAAAATCAATATTTATATACGACCTTAAATAAATTTACCGAATTTAACAAGGCAAAAAACTCAGCTCAAGCTCTTAACCTTGAACAAGAATCTCTTTCTGCAAAATTTACCGAGTTTAAACCTAAAGAAATAAAAATTTACAATGCGCAACAAGCTAATTTAATCAAAAACGACTATTTTAGTTTGAAAGATAAAGAAAAAAGCATACAAGAACTTAATGATGATATTGAGTTTTTAAATACTACATTATCTGCACTTAAAGAAAACAAAAACACATTAGAGACTGATCTTAAAAGCAAGAACGCAGCATTTTTAAAGCAAAAAGAAAAAGCAGCCGCTTTTAAGAAAGTTTCAGATAAAGTAATTGAACTTGATGCAAAGATTGAAGCAGGAACAAGCGAACTAAATCAATTACAAAACAGTCAAGAAAATTTAATAGAAAAAGAAAACATTTGTAAAAAATCCATAGAAAACAATAATAAATCTTTACTAAAGCTGCAATGCGAGCACAAAAAGTTATCTGAATACTTAAAAGAGCATATTATTGACGCAACGCTTCCTGAAGTCATTTCTGTACTGCAAAATAAGCTTGAACAAATTAATACTTTGTTTTATAAAGATTTAACCGACAAAGTTCAAGAAAGCAGCGCCTTAGATACTGCAATAAAAAAACTCTCTGAAGAAAATGAAAAAAACACTGTCTCTTTAGAGAAAAATGAAACAGAGCTAAAAAAATTAAATGATAAAGAACAATCAGTTAATACGCAGCTTGCAGCATTGCTAGAGGGGAAAAGTGTCCAAGAGTACAGACAGTCTGCCGAAAATTATTCAGCGTTAATTAACGCTTCAGATAAACTTCTTGACGCTTACAAAAAACATAATCAAGACTCTTCAAAACTTAATGAACTTATTTTAGGCATTTCAAAACTTACTCAAAATCAAAGTGAGATATCTCAACTACTAAAAGATAAAAGCAACGAGCAATTGTTACTGCAAAAGGATTTAAAGCTAAAAGAAACTTTATTCACCTTAAAACAAAAGGCTATGACTTTTGATGAGCAGCGACATCAGCTTAAAGAAGGGGAGCCGTGTCCTTTGTGCGGCAGCACCGTTCATCCGTATGCATCTGACTTAATTCCCTGGACAGATAAGGATGAAATTGAACTTAACAATCTTAAAGAAAGATATGAGGCTCTTGAAAAAGACATTCGCACACAAAATATTCAACTTATAAAAATCAGCGGCGATATTGAACACAAAGATAAACAAAAACAGACATTACAAACAGAAATAGCCAATCAACAAACTGTTATAGAAGAAAAAGAAAAGACGCTGTTAAAACTGCTGTCTATCCTAAATATAAAAGGCATAGACGTATATAACGAAAGCAACATATCCGATCTTAAAGATAAATTTTCTTTTTCTCTTTCACATATACAAAATATCATCAAAAATGTGGATAACATCAATGATGAGAAACAAAAACTCTTGAATCAAATTTCTAAAATTCAAACACAAGTTAACACTCAAAGACAACAAAGTGCCGTAATAAACACCGAGATCAATGAAAAAAGTTCTCGCCATACAGTTCTCAACAATGAAATTTCTTATTTAAAACAAGAAATTGATGAAAAATGTCATGTTTTAAGCCATGAATTTTCAAATCACCGGGTAAAAATTGATAAAAATGAACGTTTTGATGAATATCTAAAAAACTTTACTAGTGCCATTTCAGTTTTACAAAATAAAAACGATGACTACAAAAAGAATCAACAAAAAGAGGAAATTTGCAGACAAAAAATTGCTGAAAAACAAAGCATAAATGACGCTGAAACTGCAAAATTACATTTAATTGCAACTCAGTTAAACGATATTACTAAAGAGCATGCCAAAAAAGACCAGATGCTTTCTTTGGTTAAAGAAGAGCGCTTCAATCTTTTTGGCAATAACAATGTCAAAACTTATCAAACTGAGCTTGATGAAGCTTTGGTAAATTTGGAAGATGCAATAAAACAAATTGCAAATAACCTACAAAACATCTCCTCGCATTTAGCTCAAACAGAAGGATCTTTAACCGTCAAAGAAAAAAACCGTCTTTTACTCAGCACTCAATATTCCATTGATAAAAATGCTTTCACAAATGCACTTCAAGCTCATCAATTCTTAAATGTTGCAGATTTTGAGCACGCTTTAATTGACGATAAAGATCTTAACGTACTTATAAATGAACAAAAACATCTTCAAAATCTCTTGCTGTCGCTTACTACCAAAATTACAGAAAATCAAAAACTAATTGACGCAATGTCAGACGATCCGGATTTAAAGCAAAACGAAGAAGAATTAACACTAAAACTTCAAAATAATAAAGCCGCACTCAATAAACTAAGCGAACAAAAGGGATATTTGCGTTCCGTTATTGAAAAACATTTTGATAATGCCAAAAAATTCGCTGAAAAAGCAAAAGAATATAAAAAACAAGAAGATATTTATACAAGATATCATCGCCTTTGCTCTCTCATAGGAACTGCCGACGGCAAAAAATACCGTAAATTCGTACAAAATATATCTCTTGAATATTTAATAAATCTTGCCAATCGTGAAATGTCAAAACTTACCGATCGCTACAAGCTCTGCGTAAGTGATGATGAAAAAAGAGCTCTTGAAATTGATGTAATTGATTTATATCAATTCAGCTGTCATCGCCCCACTTCAAATCTTTCAGGCGGAGAAACATTTTTGGTAAGTCTCGCCCTTGCTTTAGGTCTTTCCAAAATGGCAAGTCAAAACGTTCAGGTAAACTCCCTCTTTCTTGATGAAGGTTTCGGTACTCTTGATGATGAAGCGCTGGAAAGCGCACTTGATACCCTTGCTTCATTACAAAAGGAAGGTAAGCTTATCGGCGTTATTTCACATGTGGCAAAGCTAAAAGAAAGAATAAGAACACAAATTGAAGTACAAAAATTAGCCGGAGGCTACTCAACAATTAAAGGCGCAGGGTGTACAAGAAAGTAACGCTTGCTTTTGCCACTGCAATAACACAAATATCTTTATTCTATGAAAAACAAAAAAACTATCGGCAGAAAATCTTCCGGGATGCCGATAGTTCCTAAAACTAACTAACGAAACGATCTTTGTCTTACCGCTTCAAAGAGCGCAATACCTGCAGCTACTGAAACATTCAGACTTTCAACTCCTTCAGCCATCGGGATCTTCGTTATGTCATCGCATTTTTCACGAGTAAGGCGGCGCATACCGCTTTCTTCAGATCCCATAACAATAGCAAGAGGTCCGGTTAAATCAGTTGCATAAATATTGTCTGTTGCCGCACCGTCCATACCGATCACTCTTACAAAACGCTCTTTTAACATTTCAAGCGTTCTTGCCAAATTGGTCACGGCAAAAAGGGGCAGAACATCAGCAGCGCCTGACGCAGCCTTACGGGCAGCAGGAGAAAAAGATGCCGATTTATCTTTGGGAACAATCACGCCGTGGGCACCGGCCGCCCAGACAGAACGCATCGCAGCGCCTAAATTACGCGGATCCGTCACACTATCAAGCACCAGGAAAAACGGATTTTCAAGAGTATCAAGCAGTTCCTCAAGATCACCTTCATTTTTAGGAGGAGTTGCTATCATCTCAATAACCACACCTTGATGTACGCCATTATCGGTTATTTCATCCAAAGTATGACGCATCGCGGTTTGCACTTTAATCCCATAATTATTCATCAAAGAAACAATGCGGGAAATTCTTTTATCATCCTCACGTCCTTTAATTATAAAAGCGCTGACGATTTTTTCAGGTGCTGTCTCCAAAGCGGCTTCCACAGCATTCACGCCATACACCAATTCACGATTCTGCTTACCGTTTCTACGTATCATTTTCTGTTCCCATTTAAAATCTTGTGACCTAAAAGAAAGGCAGTAAAGTTTAACACTTCTTCTGCCATTCTTAGTTAAAAACAAAACTCAAAATCACTTTTTACGCTTCTTTTTACCGTTTTTACTGCCGGAGGCACTTTTCTGACTTTTAGCCTTTTTCTTATGTCTTTTCCCATGCTTTTTATGATCTTCTCTTCCGGTTAAAAGCATTTCATCACCGAATTCTTGAGTTAAAGGAAGATTCTTTTTAGGTTTTTCCTCCTCTCTTAATACGGCATCCTCCGCAGTCGCAGCCTGATTTCTTGTGATATCGGCAATTGACTTAAAAAACGCATCTTTATCAACGACTTTTTTTATTACTTTAGCTTTTTCCTGTGTTTTCTTGTTCTTGGTTTTCTTTTTACCTGCCGTACTCTGAATCATGATACGATTCTCACGAGTATCGGGGAACAACTCAATCTTATGCTCATCAGTATTGATGCCGGCTAAGATAACTTTTATCTTATCTCCTACGGCAAAGACTCTGCCGGTTCCTCCGCGTAAGGTCTGCGAACGCTCATTAAAGGTCATGAACTCATCAAAAGAAGCAATGTGAATCATGCCGTCAATGTAAAAATCGTTTAAACGAACAAAAATACCGAATTTAGTGCAGGCAGTAATCGTTCCGTCTAAAGTCTGTCCGATAAACTGCTTTAAATACTCACATTTAAGATCGGCGTCAACGTCCATCTCTGCATAAAACGCTTCGACCTCACGCTCTGAGCAGCGCGTACCTAAAATCTGCAATTCTTCCTTGGTATAAGCACGAGCGCCGATTTTTCCCCAATCGCGTTTTTTCTCTTTTTCAAGCAAATGCTTTATAACACGATGCAGCTGCAAATCGGGATAACGGCGAATAGGCGAAGTAAAATGCGCATACTTTTCAAGAGCCAAACCGAAATGCCCGATATTATCAGGGCTGTATTCGGCTTTTGACAAACTGCGAAGTAAAAGCTCACCTATGATCTTACTATCTTCACGCTTTTCTATTTGCTTAACAAAACGGGCATAATCCATAGATGAAGGATCATCGCCGCCCGGCAATTCCAAACCAATGCGGCTTAAATAAGATTTAAGCGCGGTAAGCTTCTTTTCCGTAGGTTTGGCGTGAATACGATACAAAGTATGAGCTTTGCGCGAATTTACAAACTCGGCGGCTGCAACGTTTGCCGCAATCATGCACTCTTCAATAAGCATATGAGCGTCATTTCTTACGACCGGAGTTAAACCTGATATCTCAAGATTTTCATTAAAGATAAATTTAACTTCCTCGCTTTCTATATTGATTGCACCACGATTATCACGAGCTTTACGCAAAACCTTATACAAATCATGCAAAACGGTTAAATCATGGATATAAGGCTTATGTTCGTCAAATTCACAAGACTGCTCGCTTATCATGCGCCAAGCTTCTGTATAAGTAAGTCTTGCATGCGACCTCATCACCGCAGGATAAAATGCGTATTTTTTGGTCTTGCCACTATTATCAATACTAAGTTCGCATACCATACACATGCGATCAACGTTAGGATTTAACGAGCAAATACCGTTTGATAATTTTTCAGGAAGCATCGGAACTACATAATTCGGGAAATATACCGAGTTACAGCGCAAAAGGGCTTCTTTATCAAGCAAAGTTCCCGGCTTAACATAATAAGAAACGTCGGCAATCGCGACATAAAGAGTCCAACCCTTTTCTTCTTCCCTTGCGTAAACTGCATCATCAAAGTCACGCGCATCCTCTCCGTCAATTGTGACCAAAGGAAGATCTCTTACATCGACGCGTCCTTTTAATTCTTCTTCCTTTACAACGCTAGGTACACGGCTTAATGAGCGGATAAGGTTATCAGGCCAGGAATTAGGAATATCGTGTTTTATAATTGCTCTTATTATCTTGTCATTTAAAGATCCTAAATCCTTTACTACCTTTCGCGTCTTAATAAGGCATGAAAACACCTGTCGCTTAGTAATTTCGGCAATCACGATGTCGCCCGGCAATGCATCCCCCACTGCTTCAGGAGATTCAAACACAAAATGAATAAAGCCTAAATTCGGTTCATCAGGAATAAGTTCAATATGATTTTTCTTAAGCTGCTGCATTCTGCCGATGACCGCAGCTCTTTTCGTCACTAATTCAAAAACATAAGCTTTGCCGCTGTCATAATTGGCTTTTACTTTAGCCTCATCACCCGGCAGCAGCGCAAATTTAGTGATTAAAGAAAATTCTTTGCCTTTATCATCTTCAATATAATAGATAAAATCATCAACGCCGGCGGTATTAAGTTTTTTCGCACGAATTTTGGCAACAAACTCTTTTAATGCACTAGGACGCGAATATGCCGAATAATCTTCTATTGAAACAAGAGATCCTTCATCAACCAATTCCCGCGCAAGAGTCTCATACTGTTCTTTTGTAACATTAAGAAGCGAACCTTTGTAACCTACCGACGAAAGCAGATAAGACATGAGGCTTAAAGATTTTACGTCATTAAAATTAATCTTATAAAGACATAAAACCAAATATAAAGCGCATTTTAAATTACTTTGCACATTGCCTTGCGGCGCATTTTTATCATTTAAAATTCGGTCATACACTTCTTGCATTTTGAGTCTCTCTTTTTACCGCCACAATTTCATTGTACTTTGATTTTAATATAAAAACATCTCTAAAACATCATTTAACATTTGTCTTCCGTACGCTGTCACACAATATGTTTCATCATCTTTAAATTCAATTAAAGATAATGCCGCAGCTTTATCCAAAACGTGTTTTACTAAAGAAAAATCCTGTCCCGTATGAAGCTTATATTCAAAAGTTTTAATATCGTTAAAAAGCCGCAGGCGATTTAACATATATTCAAAAGGAATATCTGTCTCATCTACGGTATAAAACTTGCCGAAATCTCCCTTTAAATAATCAGAAGGAAGTGCCGGACAGGCTTTTCTTATTGTTTTATTTCCGTCAAAAAACTTAGAATGAGCCCCCGCTCCAATTCCCACGTAATCCCCAAAACGCCAATAGTTTTCATTATGCACGCAATGTTTATCACGGGTAAAAGCTGAGACTTCATAACGATTAAAACCTAATGAATTAAGCAAAGGGAAACCTTTTTCCTCTATTGCATAAAGCTCATCTTCACTCGGGAGGATCGGAGTATGCGTTCCAAAATAAGTATCTTCTTCAATAGTCAGCTCATACCATGAAAGATGCGTACAGTTAAAGGCGGCCGCTGTTTTAATATCGGATAAAGCCTCTTCTAAACTTTGTCCAGGAAGTCCGTGCATCAAATCGATATTAAATGCAGAAAAGCCGCATTTATCAGCATCGCTGCAAGCTTTTTTGGCTGTTGCCGCATCATGAATTCGCCCTATCCTTTTTAAAAGGACGTCATTAAAGCTTTGTACGCCGAGACTTAACCGATTAACGCCCGCGGTTTTAAAATCTTTTAATTTATTAAGTTCGACAGTCCCCGGATTTGCCTCGATCGTGATTTCACAGTCTTTAGTTAAAAAAGGAGCGATAAAATCAATAAAATCTCCGATTAAACCGGGGGCACATAAAGAAGGAGTACCGCCGCCTATAAACACCGAAATAAATTTACGGTCTTTTACTTTCGGCATCCAGGATGAAAAATCTTCTTTTAGCCGTAAAAAATACAATTCATCCTGATTCTCATTCCTCCCTCTTGCGTAAGAGTTAAAGTCACAATAAGGACATTTGCGCAGGCAAAAAGGGTAATGAATATAAAGACCCGTATAATTTTCTTTTAGAAAATCAAAGCTCATTTTGATGCAGCATCGCCTTAAGTTTCATCATCGCTCGGGCACGATGGGAAATTAAATTCTTAATCTGTTCGGGAAGCTGCGCTGCCGTACAATTACGCTCAGTCACGAGGAATAAAGGATCGTAGCCAAATCCCCCGCTTCCCTGTTCCTTAAATCCCACGGCTCCGCACCACTTTCCGGTAGCGATAAGAGGAACAGGATCATCTTTATCCCTAACTAAAGCTAAAGCACAAAAATAAAAAGCCGTGCGCTTTGGTAAAGGAACATCCTTTAAAAGAGCAAGTAGTTTTTCGTTATTACTCTTATCATCTCCGTGTTCTCCTGCAAAACGAGCGGAATATATACCGGGCGCTCCGTTTAAAGCATCAACGCAAATACCGGAATCGTCAGCAATAGCAGGATATCCAGTGCAAGCTGCTGCATATCGTGCTTTTATCAATGCATTTTCTACAAAAGATAAACCGTCTTCTTCAGGAGATTGAACATTAAATTCTTTTTGTAATTTTACGGTATATCCCAAAGGCTCAAGAAGTTTTGCAAACTCACGGGCCTTACCGGCATTGCCTGATGCCAATACTAAAATCTTCTCTTTATTTCCATTATGAACGGGCATAATAATTAGTTCCTTTTCTTTGATTTATTGCTTTAAGCGCCGACTTGGCCGCATCATTTAACGCTTCTTCATAAGTTAAATGGAAAAAGCCGAAAGTACTTAATTCATCTGCCGTCATTTTCTTTTGAATTGCCAAAGCTAAAAAATGCGCCAAATGATCACATTGCGGAGCACACATTTCCGCGCCTAAAATACAATGATTCTGTAAATCACAATAAAGTCTTATAAGTCCCTGATCATTATGTTCACAGCGATAAATGCCTTTATCGGCATGCGATTCGCCGATAACAAAATGAAAACCGAGTTTTGCTCTCTCTTTAACCTCATTAAAACTAAGACCCACTATAGCGGCAGAAGGCTCGGTCGGAAGCACATGCACGGCGACAGAACTGTTCATGCTAAGTTTATGCGGAAGTTTTGCAGCATTAAATCCGGCAACTCTTCCGGTTTCCTTAGCTAAATTCGTTGACATCTTAGATCCTATAACATCGCCTGCTGCAAAAATGTGCGGAATGGAAGTCTGTAAGGTTTTCTCGTCAACATCAATAAAGCCCAAAGGACTTAACTTTATTCCTATATCTCTAAGCTTCATGCCGTCAATTTTAGGATAACGGCTGCCTGCAGAAATGATTTGCTCTACCGTAATGAAATTTTCAAAATTATTTTCATCAAGATAATAGATACCGTAAAGATCACCGTGCTTTTCAATTGCCGTAATATTGGAATTGACCGAAAGCTTAACGCTTTTTCTCAACAGTTCTCGAGTCTTGGCGATAACCGTTTCATCAGTCAACAGCCATAAATTCTCATCGCAAAAAACAGTAACGTCAACACCTAAATAAGACAAAGCCTGACCTAAACGCAAACCAACAAGTCCCGAACCGAACACGGCTATACTGTTTTTTATCCTGTCGGTCTCAAAAAACTCATCTGTAGTTAAAATCCCGCCCAATTTACCGAGTTCATAGGGAATAACAGGAGTAGAACCGGTAGCGATTACTGCGGTTTTAAATTCAATAATCAAATTCTCACCGACATGTACATGGTGTGCATCGATAAACCCGGCTTTACCGATAATTCTTTCATTATCGGGTATCTTATATAAAAAAGACAAAACCTCGGTAGTTGATTGGGCCCTAGCCGCTCGCAAAGAATTTAAGACATTTGATTTATCAAAACTTGCCTTATTTTTAAACTTAAGCCCGAATTTTTCGGCATCAGCATTGGTATGGGCCGCTTTTCCAGCCGCAAATAAAAGACATGACGGAATATCTCCGGTACGATGCGCTGTCGTACCCAAAGGTCCGGATTCCACCAAAATACATTGCGCACCGTTTTGTTTGGCCGCCTTGTACGCTTCGATGCCGGCAGAGCCTGCTCCGACTATAAGGCAATCACAGGATATTTTTCTTGCGTCCATACTTTTTCAAATTATTTGTTCATAACAAATATAGAGTATACTCAAATTAACTAAACGTGCCTTTATTTTATTTTTAACCTTCGAGGTTTAAATGGACTCTTTCCCTGATTTAAGCAGCTATAAAGCCCTTATTTTTGATTTGGACGGAACACTAATCAACTCAATGCCGCTGCACGTCATTGCTTGGACTACGGTATATAAAGAAAGAGGCTATACCATTGATCCTCAAATCATCTATGACTTAGGCGGCATGTCAAGTAAAGACGTAGTAATGTACTTTAACAATCACGGACTTCACATAAACGATGTTGATGCTTTCGTTGCCCGGAAAGTTGAGGTTTATCGCTCTCATTTTGATAAGCTTCATACTTTCAAACCGATTGAGAAAATTTTAAGGGACGCAAAAGCTTCTGGCAAATTAATCGGGGTCGGTACCGGTACGCAAAGGATAAACGTAGATACAATCTTAAAACTCTTAAATCTTACCGATTGCGTCGACGCTTCGGTCAGTGCCAGTGAAGTAACAAGACACAAACCCTTTCCTGATACGTTTTTAAAGGCTGCAGAACTTCTGAATGTAAAACCAAGTGAATGCGTCGTGTTTGAAGACGGACCTTTAGGCATCAAATCCGCCTTGGACGGCGGATTTGACTGTATTGAGGTGGAAAACGGATCGTTTAAGCGCGGGATCTTAAAACCAGAATAACCGTACTAATCTTTAGATACCAAAGGAGCAGTGTACTTGCTCTTTTCAAGACGATAACACTCAGGAGTCATGCCGGTTAGCTGCTTAAACACTTTTGTGAAGTTAGACTGTGAACAAAAATTCAAATAGCCGGCAATTTCCACCAGCGGTAAATCCGTAGTTTTGAGCATCAATTTGGCTATCTTGATGCGCTCGTAACGAATATAGCGCATAAGCGTGGTGTTTTCCTGATCTTTAAACAGCATCTGCAAATATGTTTTGCTCACATTAAAATAATCGGACAAATCATCAAGACTCATCCGTGAATTGATGTTCTGACGGATATAATTTTTAATCTGGGTCAGCATCCTTTGCTTTTTAAGCGTTGACTTGTCGGCACTGCTTACAACGTTTGACTCAGAATCGGAATCTTTACCGCTTTTAAGATCACTTACCATTTGAGCAAATTTAAGCTGTGCCTGTAATTTTAATGCCATTGCCTCCTGCGCTGAACGCACTTCTTCAATTTCCCTAACATATGAGTTAGCCAAAATTAAAGCTTCGCCTTCATTCACTCCGCTCATGATGGCAGCACGTGCCGATAAAGAAACATCAACAAAGCAACGAATTTTTTCACCACGAACCGGATCTGAGGAAGCAAAATTTCTAAAATGATAAGCTTGATCCTGACAATGGCGTAATGTCTTAATATCTCCATCGCCTATAGCTTTTAAAATAGCCGTCTCCATGCTGAGAGATGCTAAAGGCTGATTAGTCTCAAATTGTTCTACTACAATCCAACTTACGCGTTCATCAATATGCTCTACCGCTTTTAAATTTAAAAATGCGCTCTGAATAATTGTAGAAAGAGAAGGATAAAAATCATTAAAAGCAGAATAAAGCATCATCTGCGCGCTTATAGCGGTTATCAAATCACAATTTTGAATCGAGAACAGCCTGCAATTATGTCTTAAAGAATGCAGTCTGTTTATTTCCTCATTTTTGCTGCCGACTACCAAGGGGCCGAAAATAATTATTCGATCTTCGATAAGCATGCCGCCGTAAATCACATTCTCAAAATCGCTTTCGACAAAAACCTTATCATTTTCGGCACGATCCAAGAGGTGCTCGCGATAGCTTGCATCGGTAAGTAAAGGATTTTCTTCATCAGTCAAATCAGAAATGGATTTTATGAACTTACGTTCAGTATCATAGATACATAATTGAACTTTTAAAATATTGACGAAAAGTTCAATCATATAATCAAGCTTTCTGATTGCCTCAGACTCTTGAGCGTTTATTTTCTTTTTATAGGCCATCGGTAAAAACACACTTTTTAGGAATAAAAAAACCGATGCAAGCTGAAAATCAATTCAAAGCCCACACACAAAGACTAAAATGAATTGGTCCAATGCTTGGCATCGGTGTCACGCTGCTGTTGCAGCTTTTTATTGTTATTTAAGTAAAAAGTGCCCTTAAAAAATTCCGCCTACGATTCTGACAAAACCGACAAAATATCGCCAGGCGGCAAAAATCTGAAAAAGCGTCGGCTATTTCTGCCAGCGATCTTTCATTGCCTTTAAGAGTCTTAAAATATCCTCAAGGGTTTGTCGATAATTCTCAGCGCTTCTATCGGCATACTTTTCAAATGCCACCGCTTCGCGGTCAATACCGAACATTGCGGTAACACCTAAATCGTATGCTTCAACGGCGCTCGGATGAATTGAGCCGACAATTGCCATAAGCGGAATATTTTTAACTCTGGTTCTTTTGACGATTCCTGAAATCACCTTACCGTGAACGCTTTGAGAATCAATGCGTCCTTCTCCGGTGATAACCAAATCAGCTCCCTCGATACGGCTATCAAACTCAACCATATCAAGAACCGCATCAATGCCCGATTTGAGCTTTGCATTAAGGAACGCGATGCATCCTGCTCCCATACCGCCGGCAGCTCCCGCTCCCGGAATCTGAGCAACAGATTTGTGAAGTTCAGATTCGACGACTTCTGCCATACGGCGTAAGCCTGCATCGATTTCCTGAACCATCTTTTCATCTGCGCCCTTCTGCGGTCCGAAAACATATGCGGCTCCGGTAGGGCCGTACAAAGGATTTTCAACATCGCACATAACCGTGATTTGAACACCCTTTAACAGCTTCCGTGCATCAGTGCAGTCAATTTTGCAAATATTGCTTAACGTACCGCCTGTAGGAATAAAGCTCTTATTATCTTTGTCATAGAACTTAACCCCCAACGCTGCAGCACAACCGCAGCCGCCGTCGTTAGTGCAGCTGCCGCCAAGGCCCAACAAGATCTCCGTGCAGCCGTTTTCTATAGCGTGGCGAATCAACTGTCCGACTCCGAAAGTAGTCGCGTTCATCGGATCAAGATGATTGTGTAAAAGCGGAAGACCGGCAACGCTTGCCATCTCCACGATTGCCTGATTGCCGTGACGAGCATAAACGGCGTCAAGAGAAGCACCCAAAGGACCCGTTGCCGATACGGTAACGGGCTCGGCATTAATTCCCTTGACAAAGCATTCAACAGTACCCTCACCGCCGTCAGCAACCGGAAGGGCTATCACTTCACATTCAGGAAAGAATCGCGGAATGGATTGCTTTGCGATTTCGCAAATTTCCAGACTGGATACCGTCCCCTTAAAAGAGTCCGAGATGACAATACATTTCTTCATTGGTCTTACTTGTTAACCACGTTAATAGGAGAACCTGCAATATATGCTTTGGCATTTTCCACTGCACAGTCCATGATGCGCTGACGGCTTTCTTTAGGAGCCCATGAAATATGCGGAGTAATAATGCAGTTTTTAGCCTTAAGCAAAGGATTATCTTCTCTAATAGGCTCGGTATAAACAACGTCTAAACCTGCAGCTCCCATCTTGCCGCTGTTAAGAGCATCGGCAACATCCTGCTCATTGATAAGCTGACCGCGGGCGTTATTAATCAAAATGACGCCGTCTTTCATCTTGGCAATGGAATCTTTATTGATCATGCAGGTATTTTCAGGAGTGAGATTGCAATGCAGAGAAATAACGTCTGCCTTAGCGTAAAGCTCATCAAGGCTTACATAATCGGCAATGACACGGCCTGAATCATTAGGATAAAGATCGTATGCAAGAACCTTCATACCTAAAGCTTTGGCAATTCTGCCCTCGGATTGACCGATACGGCCAAAACCGATAATACCGATAGTCTTACCGTCAAGCTCAATAAGCGGATAATCCCAATAGCACCAATCGATGCATTTGGCCCAATTTCCGGCATGTACGGAAGCGTCGTGGTGTCCGATATGATGGCAAACTTCAAGCAGCAGAGCGATTGAGAACTGGCTTACTGAAGCCGTACCATAGGTAGGAACATTGGTTACCGGAATGCCCTTTTCCTTAGCGTAAGCATAATCCACTACGTTATAACCGGTGGCGAGCATGCTGATAAACTTCATGTTCGGACAAGCGTCAATCACGCGGCGTGAAATCGGGGTCTTATTGGTATAAACCATTTCAGCGTCGCCGATACGGCGGATAATTTCGGCTTCATCATTTACCGGAGTGCGATCGTAAACGGTAAGATCACCAAGCTTTGCAAGCTCATCCCAGCTTAAATCACCAGGATTTTCGGTGTATCCGTCCAACACTACGATTTTCATGTTTGAATTCTCCTAAATAGCACTTATTTAAATTTTTGCACTTTTAATATACCCGCAGTTTTATTTACAAACTGCGAGCTGAAGATTACTAATTAGTGCTAAACATCCACTCTACCGGAGCCGTAATGATCTCAGGGAAGAAGATGAACATTACCAATACGCCGGTGGTCAAATACAGCCAAGGCATTACCGACTTAACGACAGCCTCAAATGACATACCTGTAACGTTTTGGGCTGCGTACAGGCACACTCCCACAGGCGGCGTGATAAGTCCGAATGACAAGGTGATAACAAGGAATACAACGAAGAACAGCGGAGATACGCCAATCTTAACCATTACCGGCAACAAAATCGGAACCAAAATGAAGATGGCGGCTGTTGCGTCCATGAACATACCGACTAAGAGCAGGAACACAAACAGAGCAAACAGAATTACGAGCTGATCATTAGAGATGCCGACGATGAAGTTGGCAAGCTGACCGGGAAGACCGTCAAGTTCAAAAATCTGGCCTGCAGGCTTTGCGGTAATAGCGATGAACAAGATGGTACCGGTCTGACGGGCATTCTTGGCAACAATGCGAGGAATGTCTGACCACTTCAAACGTCTGTAGACGTAAATTGAAATTAAGATAGCGTAGAAAGCTGCGATACCGGCACCTTCGGTCGGGGTATAAACACCGCTATACATACCGACAAGGAGAATTACCGGAACCATCAAAGCCGGAACGGCTGCAATAAAAGCCTTACCCAAGCGCTGAACGCTGAACTCGCTCTTTTCACCGGTGCCTTTTACTTTACAAGTAATATAGTTGTAAATCATGAAGGCAACGCCGATGAAGATACCGGGAACAAGACCTGCCATCAAGGCCTGACCGATGGAAACACCTGCTGTGGATGCAGCAACAATCATCAAAATTGAAGGAGGAATAACTGATGCAAGCATACAGCCGGCAAGGTTAATACCTACACCGTAAGCTTTAGGGTAACCTTTCTTAGCCATGGCGTTAATACTCATCTTACCGATGGAAGCAACAGCGGCAACTGATGAACCGGACATGGCGCCGAAAATAATGTTACAGAAAACGGATACGTGACCTAAACCGCCGTAAATCCAACCTACGCAGGCATCGGCTAAATCATAAATCTTATCCGCGATACCGCCTTCATCCATCAATGAGCCCGCCAAAATAAAGAGCGGAACTGCCACCATGATGAAGCTGTTCATAGAACTGTACATCATCTGTACAACCATGGTCAAAGGCATAGGACTCATGGTTACAAGTACTGCAACGCAGGCTGCACCCAGGGAAATGGCAATAGGAATACCGAATGCCATCAGGGCAAGGAACAGGATCAGCAAAATAACACTCATACTCATTTGACAGTTCCCTCCATACCGATTTCGCTGTTGTCGCCGCCAGTGGCTACAAGATGTGAATACTCAAGATAACTTTGAATGGTTCCGATAATTCCTAAGAAACCGCTGATGGGAACGCTGATCATAATAAAGCCCATCGGAAGAGCCAAAGCTGTTGCCATTTCATGGAATTTAAACTTCTGCATGGAAAGCTCAGTGCCGTAATAAAGCATGAAAAAGAAGAAAGCGATGGATACTATGTAGTATGCTGCAGCGCAAACTTTCTGTGCAGAAAGAGGGAATTTTTGAATTAATACGACCACGCGAGCAGACTCTGCGCGATTAAAACCGGCAGCCACAGCAATGAACATCATCCAAAGGAACAGGAAACGAGTGGTTTCTTCCGTCCATGCCAAGATGATGCCGCACCAACGGGCGCCTACCTGCAGCAAAACGATGAACAGCAAAGCCGCCAGCGTTCCGCCGCAAACGATGTCTTCGAGTTTATCGACAACATCGAAAAATTTACTGAAACGTGAGAGTTTACGTTGCATAAACTATCTCCCTAACTAAAAATAACTATTTTTATTTCTTCAAAAACCGCCAATTTTGGGATAAAGGGATGCAGGGAAGTAATTCACTCCCTTGCATCTCTAGTTAAATCAACGAGTTATTTAGAAGAAAATTATCGTAATTATTATTTGCCGCAGAACTTAACGGCTGCATCAAAGACGGCATCGTTACCGACGAGTTTCTTGAACTCAGGATAGAGGCTCTTGGAAACATCGACAAACTTAGCCATACCTTCAGCAGATACTTCGTTAGCCTGCATACCGTTGTCGGTCAAAAGCTTCAACATCTCGCCGTCACGCTTTGCCTGATAATCAACATACCACTGCTGACATTCAGTTGCTGCCTTGGCAAGGGCCTGCTGTTCTTCTTCTGACAAGCTCTTAAGTTTTTCGGTGTTCATGCCGACAACCCATGCATCAGCAATGTGATTGGTCATGGAAACATACTTCTGAACTTCGTAGAAGTTGCTGGTAGCAGGAACGTCGATCGGGTTTTCCTGACCGTCAAGGGTGGCAAGCTGCAAAGCGTTATAAACTTCAGAGAAGTTCATCGGAGTTACGTTAGCGCCGCAAGCCTTGAAGAACTCAACGTACAATGAGTTACTCGGAGTACGCAAAACCAAGCCTTTAAGATCATCAGGCTGATTTATCGGGTGCTTGCTGTTGGTAACCTGACGGAAGCTGCGAGTCCAACGGCCTAAGCAGGTAATTCCCATTTCCTCAACGGAGTTGAAAAGCTTAACGCCTTCTTCACTGTTGATATAGTCCTGAAGCTGCTTGGTGTTATCAAACAGATAAGGAACTGACAATACGTAGAATTCGGGGTTGAAGCTTGCGTATAAGGAAGCAGCCAAAATAACGATATCCAAAGAGCCGTTGCCGACGGAAGAAACAGCTGCGTTAGCATCGCCGCCGTATAATGAACCGTTCGGGAAGACCTTCATTTCAAGGGAGCCGTTTGAGTACTCGGTTGCGCGCTTGGTAAATTCCTGAGCGGCAGCGTAGATGTATGAGTTATCGGCATCAGGTACGCTGACGTTCAAAGTAGCTGCACTTGAAGTACCGGCAACAGCTAAGCCCAAAGAAGCGGCCAATAAGGTGGCTACAAATTTTTTCATGAGATTCTCCTGCTATGTTGTTTATAAATCAGTTTTCTTTAATACCGAGATTTACTCGATACAAATCTTTTAACCTTGGGTACAGGCCTGTATACACCTTATAGCGGCGGTCATATACTTCTTTATCGGCATCGGAATGCTTAATTTTTGTATAAACCGCTTTTTCGACTTTCGCCGAAGCTTCGTATACATCCTTAAAGACACCGGCTCCGACACCTGCAAGTAAAGCCGCTCCGACAGGAGCCATATCGCTCATATCTAAAACGGTGATGTCACGACCGGTAATATCGGCCTTAATCTGGGCCCAAACTTTGCTCTTTGCCCCGCCTCCGATTGATGAAAAATGCGTTATCTTCTCACCGGTTAATTCTTCACAAATATCGAACATCTGGCGTAAGCCGTATGCACAGCCCTCCAAAACGGCACGATTCATTTCGCGTCTTGTTGTCTTTAATGACAGACCGAAGAATTCGCCTCTTGCGTAAGCGTCCCACACTGGGCTGCGCTCGCCCATCATATAAGGAAGGAACACAAGACCATCCGCTCCGGGAGCGGCTTTGGCGGCATCTTCATTCATCATCAGCATACCTTTCTTTCCGGATCCTGATGCTAATGCCTGAAAATCCTGATAGAAATTGTCATACATCCATTTATAAGAAGATCCGGTATGAGACATTGCACCCTGATAAATCCATGCACCATCCACGACATGACGACGGTTAATGAATTTAGGAGAGAACAAAGGCTTTTCAACGGCAACGGTCAAAACATCGGAGGTACCTACTGATTCACAAACATCCCACTGCTTGACCACACCGGCTGCAAGAGTTGCGCAGGCGGTATCACCGCCGCCGATGACGATCTTGGTATCAGGATGCAAGCCCAAATCAAGTAATTCCTGATTGGTAAGCTGACCTACGACATCCGTTGATTTATGCAAAGGAGGAAGCTTCTCAATATCAATACCTACCTTCTCGCATAACTCTTCTGACCAAATTCCGCGATCTACGGTTTCATATAAAAGAGTGTAAGAAGCATTTGAATGATCAATTGCGAAATTACCGCACAGCTTTTGAGCCATGAGGGTATTTATATGTCCGAAATACTTAGTACGTTCATAAATTTCGGGAAGATTGCGCTTTATCCACAGCATCGAAGTACCGGACATGGCGCCGGCCATAGCACTGTTGGCCGTAATTTCAAACAGACGCTTATCGCCGACTTTCTCGCGGAAAATTTCAGCTTCTTGAGTACTGCGTCTGTCTGAATAAATGATAGGATCCACCAGCAGTTTACCTGTAGCGTCAAACGCTGCAAGTCCAGGGCATAAACTGGAGATACTGATTGCACCGATCAATGCAGGATCAACGTTATTTCTGCTGATAAGATGGCTTACACAATTAATGAAAGCCCTCCACATATCAGCCGCGTCAACCTGAATTGACACCTGATCTGGATTGATAAGGCGGTAAAAATCAGTTTCTTCCGCCACGACCTTGGCGTTCGAGTCAAGGATAACGGTCTTGATACTCGATGTTCCTACGTCTACACCCAAAAGATATATTGCTTTCACTGGCGGGTCCTTCCTTATTTATGTTTAGTTATCGCGAAATTATGATTAGAACTGGTCGTAGTTCTTATCGTTCTCAAGCTGAGCCAATAATTCTTTGGCTTCCTTGACGCTGTAGCCTTCGTGAATGATGTAACGAAGAGCAACTACCAAAGCGGTAATGTCTTTGTAATCCCATACGAAACGGCCCATGGTTACGCCACCGACACCGCAATCCATTGCGTCACGGGTCATCTTGAGGTAGTCGTCCAAGGTCTTGCATGCGTCACCGCCCTGAATAACGATACGGAACTGGCTCGGAACGCAAGCAACGACCTTAGCCATTGAATCAGGATCACCGGTATAGGTGGTCTTTACGATATCCATACCGAGCTCGCAGGCGCTGCGGCAGCAGTAAGCGATGTTTTCCCAAGCGGTACGCTTCTCAACAGGAACGCTCTCTCCCTTCGGATATACGTGACCGATTAACGGCATGCCTCTTACGGCGCACTCGTCAGCGATACGACCGATTCTTTCAAACTGCTCAGCCTGATAGTCACCTAAAGTCATAGCACCCATAGAAACAGCGTCAGCACCCATACGAATTGCTTCGTCAACGGAGCCGAAAACGATGTCATTGGTCGGATTAACCGGAGAGTAGTTGGAGATCTTCATCAAAATGGAGACTTTACCGGCATGCTTCCACATGCAGTCTTCGGCGATGCCCTTGGTCATAGTCATAGCATCAGGACGACCGGCAACGATCTTGTCGATAGTGTCCTGGATGTGATGCAAACCAGTCATAGGAGCAATACCGCGGGAGATAGCGTGGTCAACAGTGATGGCCATCATCTTGTTGCTCTTCGGGTTGACCAAACGGCTCATGCGAACTGCCTTACCTAACATTGCCATAGTTAATTTCCTCTTTACTTAGTGACAAAACAAAACTTTTAAAAAATTAAAATCGGGTCTTTAAAATTAAGGCTCGATGACTACCTTAAGACCGGTTCCGGCTACGCATACGTCGTAAGCCTTCTGGAAGTCTTCGATCTTGAACTTATGGGTAACGATCTTGTCAGCATCGATCTTGCCGCTCTTGATCATCTCAGCTGCAGCGAGGTAATCCTCAAGCTTGTAAGCGGTGCTGCCGTTTACGTTGATTTCGTTGTAGTGAATGGTGTTGACTTCAATCTTGCACTCACCGGTGCCGGCAAAGCCAGCAAACAGGTTAACGGTACCGCCCTTCTTGCAGAGCTTTAAGGTCGGGTTAACAAGAGGAGGAACACCGATTGCCATGACGATAACGTCCATTCCAAGACCGTTGGTTTCACGCTTTACGATCTCTTCAAGGTTCTCGTTCATCGGATCAACGACGATGTCAGCGCCAAGTTCAGCGGCTACTTTGCGACGCTGCTCGTTAGGCTCACTGACGATAACTTTACGAGCACCTGCAATCTTGGCTAACTGGAGGTGGAATAAGCCGATAGGACCGGCACCAACGATAAGGACATCGTCATTAAAGCCGGTTCCGGCATTGCGTAAACCGCGGATGCAGCATGATAAAGGCTCAATCAAAGCACCGGCAGCAAATGAAACGCTGTCAGGGAGCTTAACGACATTGCCGTTTTCAATGCAGATGCCGGGAATACGGATATACTCTTCAAAACCGCCGTCAAATTCATAACCGATAGCTTTACGGTTCAAGCATGCATTGGTACGACCGTGCAAGCAGCTGCTGCAGTGATGGCAAGGGATAACGTTTGCTACAGCGACTTTCTCACCTACTTCATATCCTTTAACGTCTGCGCCGACTTTAGCGATAATGCCGCAGAACTCATGACCGATGACTGAAGGATAACGAACGCCCTTAGTCTTCTTACCGGTCAAAATACGCATATCAGTTCCGCAGATTGCGGCAGCTTTCATCTCTAACAGAATCTCGTCGTTGCCAATCTCCGGTACCGGAATATCCTCAGGAGCGAACTGATTAGGTCCTCTAAGTACAACTGCTCTCATGAAATATGACTCCTTAAGCAAATATGCTTTCTTTAGTAGTGCATGAGTAATATTTAAATTTCACGATAAAGTTTAGTTAAAGGAGCAAATTGCATATATCAAAAAAGACAACAGCTTTATCTAAAAGAAAACCAAATTAGAGGCTCACCGTTAAAAAGATAATTATCTGTTTTTTCAGTAAATTAACTTAAATTTAATCTTTTTTAAGATCGTAAATGCTGTGTACTTTCATCACATGTTTAAGATTTACGGTAATTTTGGTATGTAAAAAGACAAATCAAAAACAGACATATAATTTGTGAAATTTATATTTTTGCATGTAGATGAAATTTTAAATAAAATAAATAAAAAACATCTTTTTTATATTAAAAAACAGCATGTCTCTTTTTTAAATTAAAGAATAAAATCAAATAATTAATCGAATATTTAAGTTTGCTTTATATGTCAAAATATCTTTTTTAGTTGATTTTACAAACAAGCACAAATTTCCCTTTACCTTCTTAAATTACACACAAAATTACTCTCTTTGTCAGAAAAACAACTCAAAAAAAGTTATTTTTTGACTTAGATTTGTTCTTTATGCAATGAACATACTTTGATCTGATTTCTTTACATACATTTTTATAAAAAATGTATGTGTCAAATACCTAGATCACATTTTTTAAAATTGCTTTAAATTTGATCTTAATCTCAATATATATGATGACAAATTAGTTGAATATGCTTTTGTTTACGTAAAGAACAATGTTACTTACTTCTTTGATAACTATAAAATTTTTATTTTTTATTCAGGTAATTGATAAGTTTCTATCATTTACTGTTAATTAAACATTTTCTAATCCTAAAATACATATAGATAAAAGAGCATATAAAAAGAAAGCAAAAGTCATCTTATCTAAAACGTATATCTATAGTTAACAATACGCTAGATGA
>NZ_CAJKVK010000018.1 GCF_905203285.1 uncultured Succinatimonas sp. | reverse complement strand
ATTACAAAAATGAAAATTAATTTTAAAAGCGAAGATCTGAAGTTAATTTTTTCTCGTAATTTCAATATAGTTACAATCATTAACTTTCTTATAATGCTTGCCTATTATCAGATTTTCGTTACTACAACAAGCTTTACCGAACAGACTTTCAACGTAAGCTTAAGCGCCGCAGGTGCAAGCCTCGGCTTTATGGTTATAGGATGTCTTTTGGGCCGCTTTATTTCAGGAAATCTCATACAGATAATAAGCCCCAAAATCTTATTGAGTCTGACTCTTTTTTTATACGCTCTTTTGGTATTGCCCAATTTCACAATTGATAATCTATATGTCCTATATTTAATAAGATTTCTCTCAGGCTTAATCTTAGGATCTACTGCAACAGTTACCGGAACGGTAATGGCTTATTGTGTCCCGCCGATTATGATGGGACTTGGCGTCAGTATATTTTCTTTAAGTACCGCCCTTGCCCTTGCCTTAGGTCCGTTTCTCGGCATGTTTTTAATGCACGAAACAGGATTTAACGTCTTGTATTCAAGCGTTCTTACCTTAAGTGTTATCTCTTTTGTAATAAGGCTGTTTCTTAATATTCCTCAAATAAAATCGCATGGTCATGCCTGGTTTAAATTAAGCAATTATATAGACGCAAAAGTTATGTCTATATCAGCCGTTGCTCTTTTCATGGGGCTAGGTTACGGATCTCTTGCTTCATACCTGGCTACTTTTGCAGCACAAAGAGACATTCAGGAAGCAGCTGCCTTCTTCTTTTTGATTTCGGCTATCACTACTATTTTAAGCAGACCGATTTCCGGGAGACTTTTTGATCTCTACGGCGAAAATTTGGTACTTTACCCTTCAATTTTGTTAACTGCCGTAGCCTTATTATTAGTATCTATTGCCAACAGTGCACCGCTAATTTTACTTGCCGGATTCTTCCAGGGCTTAGGCTTTGGTAACTTTCAATCAGCAGGCCAAGCACTCGCTTTACGCTTGGTATCAAAAGAGCGCTATGCCCAGGCAACTTCAACCTTTTTTATATTTTTTGATTTAAGTGTGGGAATAAGCCCTGCTTTAGGCGGAATTATTGCCACCAATTTCAATTTTACATTTATGTTTGTTACTCTTTCAGTTTTAACCTTTTTAGCAGCTGTCCTTTACTATTTTGTTCACGGTAAAGATCATCCCTTAAAAAAGCAGCTGTTAAAACCTAAGGCAAGTCCGATAAAATGAAAGTATTTAATATTCTTATATCTTCCGTTATTTATGCCGCATCGCTTCTGCCGCTTTGCGCATATTCAGAAGGCAGATCCGATTCTTTTATACCGTCTGCTGACGTCAGCTTAAACACAAAAAACATGCAAACATCCAAACCTGTAAATCTTTACTCGTTAAACACTCCTATTGATGAAATAACAAGCGATCCTGTTTTTTCCTATTACGGGAAAATGATCTTTCCGCTTAATAAATATTTTATGAGCGGTGATACCGTAAAAGATTTAAAACTTGCATGGTACAGCAATATCGATCCGACTAAAACTCTTGAGATTGTCAATTATTTAAAAACTGAAGCTGCAAACGGCAGACAAATATTTTTTGATATTTACAGTAATAAAGAAAAAGCAGCCGATCCGAGTAAAAAAGATACAGGTTTGTTTTTCTTTAAGGGTAAAGAAGGATACCCTTTTGCCGTTTGCAACGCCGGCGGCGGTTTTGCCTATGTAGGAGCTATTCATGACAGTTTTCCGCACGCACTTGAACTATCTAAAAAAGGATATAACGCTTTTGCCCTAATTTATCGACCGGGAGCACAAAGTGCTGTTGAAGACTTAGCTCGAGCGATTTCCTTCATTTTTAATAACGCAGATAAATTTAAAATCTCTACATCCTGCTACTCTGTCTGGGGAGGTTCTGCCGGTGCCAGAATGGCAGCATGGCTCGGCTCATACGGTCCGTATGCTTTCGGCGGTGCTAAGTTACCTCGTCCGGGCGCAGTTATCATGCAGTACACGGGACACGATGAATATACTAAAAACGATCCTCCTACCTTTGCCTGCGTAGGAGAAAATGACGGAATTGCTGATTGGCGTATTATGCAAATGCGCATCAACGCCTTAAAAAAATTAAATATCGATACTGAGTTTCATCACTATAAAGAGTTAAGACACGGATTCGGTCTCGGCACTCATACTATTGCAGAGAATTGGCTAAATGAAGCCGTCGAATTTTGGGAAAGGCAGCAAAGAAAAAAGTAAAACAATCTTATGTCCTACAATGACATCGTTAACTTCCGGCTACCGTGAAAAAATTTTTTCTAAAAGTTAAATTTTTTTTTAACAAAGTATTTTTATAATGCCAGCCATTTTGTAATAAAAATTTTAATTTAACTTTGCTCTTGTAAGGTATTCTTAAAATGATTAATACAGATAAGGCATGGGGAGTTTTCTGCGCTATCATTGCGGGAGTTTCGTACGGTACAAATCCCCTGGGCGGACTTATTATGTACGGCGAAGGTTTTAACCCTTCCTCAGTAATTTTTTATCGCTTTATCCTGGCTACCGTATGTTTTGCCGTAGTTATGCTCATGAACGGGATCAGCTTTAAAGTTTCACTTTATGAGCTAATATCTCTAGCCGTTTTAGGCTTATTGTTCTGTGTTTCGGCTTTAACCCTTTTTACAAGCTTCCTTTATATGGACGCGGGTCTTGCGTCTACTTTATTTTTTATCTACCCGATTTTCGTAGCTTTGACCATGGCGCTTTTATTTCATGAAAAGCTGTCCTTTACCATTTTAATTGCTATCGTGTTTACGCTACTTGGTATAACTCTTTTATATCGCGGTGACGGAGAAGGATTTAATCTAAAAGGAGTTTTATGCGTATTAGGTTCCGCCGTATCCTACTGCGTCTACATGGTTTTCATTAATAAAAGCAAGCTTATGATGTCCGCGATAAAAATGAACTTCTATATGGCAATTTTTTGTTTATTAGGCGTAACCCTATTTTCCTTTACCGCCCCAAGCAATCACTTGCTGCCTTTAAACAGCCCGATTGCTTTTATGGGTGCTATTTTCCTTGCCATCGTTCCCACCATCATTTCTTTAACCTTTATGGTTAAAGCAATAAAGTTAATCGGATCTACTCCTACCTCAATTATCGGAGCCCTTGAACCGCTTACCGCTGTTGCTATCGGAGTTTTACTATTTAACGAACTTTTTACGATAAAAATGGCTATCGGAATTGCTTTAATTTTAACCGGTGTGCTGGTGTTGATTGCCGGCTCTGAACTAAAGGAAAAAGCCAAGCTCATTCTCAACAACCGTACCAAACTGTGGCGTTGGAGATCTTAATAGTAAGCCGTTAATTGTCACCTCGTCATGATTTGTTTACTGACGCGGGTGACAAACTCTACTAAGACACAAGCAAAACTAAAGTTTTTACAGTTCTTTTTTCAACTCATTAATATGTTCTTTTGGCGGCAAGCCGAATAATCGCTTGTATTCTCGATTAAACTGCTGCTGACTTTCATAGCCGACCTCAAAAGCCGCATTTGACGCATTGTAATCCTCAACTAGCATAAGGCGTCTTGCTTCATGCAGCCTTAAATATTTCTGATACTGCAAAGGGGAAATTGACGTAAACTTTTTAAAGTGCTTAAAAAAAGTGGGACTTGCCATATTCGCTTTGGCAGCCAGCTCATCAATACTGAAGTTTTCCTTATAGTGCTTCTTTAAAAACTCAACCATATGAATCATATTTTTTCCGTATGATTCGCGGCCGAAAATATTACGCAGACGAAGACCGAAAGGTCCGCGCAAAAGATGAAAATACAGCTCCTGCTTAATCGGGTCTGCCAAAATTTTAGCTTTTAAAGGATCATCATCGCAATTTACAAGACGTAATAAACACCCCAAAATTTCATCGTTTGCCTCTTCAACCTTAAAAGCCAAAGGTTCTATTTCCGAATTATCCACCGGCATTTTAGAACTTAACTGAGCGATTAAATTCAGATCAAGATGCAGCGATAATGCCAAAAAGTTTGAATTCTCATCATCAGTAATAATGCGATAACTGCTTGGCATATCCACAGTAACCAAAATCATGCTGCCGCGCCCGTATGCAAGCTTTATGCTGCCTACGGTCACTTCCTTTGAACATTGCAGCACAAGAGCAATACAGCTGTCGTAAAAACAATGAACGATTTCATTTTTTTCATTTGATCTTCGAGCATAGCGTAAATCAGGTACCGAAGATTCAAACGAGCCGATTCCTGGACACTTGGTGTCTACAATTTTTTGTAATTTAGTTAATAATTCTTCGCGTTGATTTGTTTCCATATGCGTATTCTTTTAAAACTACGATGCTTTAAACATATATAGCCGATAGATCTAAAACTTTCCTTTATTATATTTACAAAAATTTTATTTTTGACAGACGGATCTTTAGGATACAAATCCCGTGTGATATTTTGTGATCCTACTCTACAGGTAAAGTAATAAAAGAGATGCAAAGAGGAGCAAACGATTAAAGAAATAATCATCACTGCATTCACAAACAAGATCCGCACCGCTATATGATGCGGAACTCATCTAAAATCACACGTTTGAATTTTCCTTTTCTTTTAGCGCTTTTTGCCCTAATTCAAGTACCTGCAGAATACGCTTAACATCATAAACACAGCCTCGTGCCGTACCGCCGCTTACAGCCTGCAAAGCAGCCCATAAAGCAGTGTCATCAGGAAGGTCGGGATGAGGTTTGACCATAGGATGAGTGCTCCTTTTGGCAAGTTCAGCTTCCCCTTCTTTAACCGTTAACGGTTTATCCTTTGTTCCCAAAAAGTTTATCGTTCCGCTTAAATTAACCGTATCAATTACAACCTCGACAATATCACCGTCACGTAGTTTACCTATAGGACCTCCGGCTAAAGCTTCAGGACCGATATGACCTATGCAGGCACCGGTTGAGACGCCTGAAAATCTTGCATCGGTAAGCAGTGTTACGTATTTGCCGAAAGGAAGATATTTAAGAGCAGAAGTCAATTGATAGGTCTCTTCCATGCCCGTACCCAAGGGGCCGCCTCCTATGACGCACATAATATCGCCTTTAACGATGGCTCCGTCCTTAATCGCTTTAATGGCATCCTCTTCTGACACAAATACTTTAATCGCTCCTTTGGCGCGATACACGCCATCTTGGCCGATAACGCTTTTATCAATAGCGGTAGATTTAATTACTGCGCCTTCAGGTGCGATATTCCCCTTAGGGAAAGTGATTGTTGAAGTAAGTCCGCGTGAATTTGCCTTATCAATATCCATGATAACGTCATCGGCATCAACACCGTCTTCTTCCTTTAGATGGCGTTTTAAAGCATAGCGGCGCTCGGAATCTTCAAAGCAATCAAGATTTTCACCTAAAGTCATACCGGTTACAGTCATAACGTCCTCATGGAGAATGTTCAGTCTGCGCAACTTCAGCATTGCTTCAGGAACCCCGCCTGATAAAAAGGCGCGAACAGTAGGATGTGGTATCGGTCCGTTGGGATTAACGCTTACTATACGCGGAACCTCTAAGTTAATTCTGTTCCAATCATCCATTGTCGGAATCTTGCACCCTGCCGAGAAAGCAATTGCTGAAAGATGCAAAAGCAAATTGGTCGAACCGCCGAAAGCCGCATGCAAAATCATCGCATTCTCAATAGCTTTATCAGTGATGATATCTTGAGCTTTTATTCCCTTTAACAACAGCTCTTTTAAAGCTATCGCACTGTCACGAGCGATTTTCAGCCAAATTTCCTCTCCTGAAGGAGCCAAAGCCGAATGGGTTAAAGCCAAACCTAAAGCTTCGGCAACAACTTGAGAAGTTCCTGCAGTCCCTAAAAAGTGACAGCCGCCTCCGGCGGACGCACACGATCTGCAGCCTACCGCTGCCGCATACTCTAATGAAATTTCATTATTGGCATAACGAGCTCCAATCGTCTGGACTTTCCCCGTATCTTCTCCTTCAACGGGTGGCAAAGTAGTACCTCCGGGAACCAGAATAACGGGCTTATCATGACAGGAGACCAATGCCATCATCATGCCGGGCAAGCCTTTATCGCATGTTGCTACCCCCATAAGTGCCTTTGCTGTCGGTAAGGAGCGAATCAGTCTTCTTAAAACCATCGCGCTGTCATTGCGATACGGCAATGAATCAAACATGGCATGCGTTCCTTGAGAACGTCCATCGCAAGGATCGGTTACATATGCAGCAAAAGGAGTTATATGCTCTTTGGCAAATTCTCTTGATGCTGCCTCAACCAGCATACCAAGTTCAAAATTACCGGTATGATATGTAAGGGCAACAGGCTTTCCGTCAAAACCGCGCATTCCGCCTAAATTGCTTAAAATCAGCACTTCAGCATCACGAAGACACGAAGGATCCCATCCGATGCCTGCATCCATCGTCATACCGAATAAATCTCCCGACGGGCTATAGCGCAAAAGGTCGTGGTTAAGCGGTAAGGCTCCTTCAGGTCCTGCTGCTTTAGTCCGAGGTTTTAAAACAGTGTCTTTATCATTACTAAACAAAACATTAAGCATATATATCCTCAAAAATTTTTATTTTTTTCTATATGTTGAACTTATTTACCGTATATAGAAAAACTAAAGATATAATCTATTCTACAAACAAATAACCGAAACTCTAAAAAATATTGCACTCTGCCTTACATGATTACCCTGCCGTTGCATCTGAAATCATCAAAATTTACATCATGTTGATTTTTGCCTTAATTAATTTACTACACAAAAATGACAGAAAATTACACTAAATTAACCTTTAATTTCAATTGAGCCAAAACATGAACATTTACATCAAATTTCAACTTGTCGACAGTAGAGAAAAAGAGTCAAAAAGACTACAATTTAATGGATAACACACTTATCCTTCAACGTTTTGAGGAAATATTTATGGCACAGCTTTCAGGATATGCACTTATAGGCGACATCGGCGGCACCAATGCTCGTCTTGCTTTATGCAACCTTGCAGACGGAACTATCACAACCCCAATTATTTATTCAGCACTTGAAAATGACTCGCTTGAAAGCTGTATTTTAAAATTCCGTCAGGAAACCAATGCCAAATTTACATCGGCATGTATTGCCATTGCCTGTCCGATTACCGGCGATTACGTCAAAATGACTAATAACCCCTGGGAGTTTTCTCAGTCACAGATGAAAAGTTCCTTAGGTCTTGAGAAGCTCATTGTTATCAATGATTTCACCGCCATGTCAATGTCCGTTACCTGCGTTGATCCAAAATACTTGATAAAAATCGGCGGCGGAGAACCAGATCCTTCTGCACCTATAGCGATCTACGGCGCCGGCACCGGCCTTGGCGTAGGACACGTCATTCATGTAAATGATCACTGGATTCCTCTGCCAGGTGAAGGCGGACATGTCGATTTGGCACCGGGAAATATGAGCGAAGATATGGTGCTTATTACTTTAAGAGCCAGAATCGGTCACGTCTCAGCAGAGCGAGTTCTGTCAGGCCCGGGTCTTGTCAACCTCTACGAAGCAATCGCAATGCGTAATGAAAGACTTAAAGAAAACATGCCCCCTGCCGATGTTACTGCCGGTGCATTGGCAAATCCCGCCGATCCTGACTGCCTTGAAGCTTTAAACACTTTCTGTCGTCTTATGGGACGTTTTGGCGGAAATCTTGCTTTAACCATGGGAACATTCGGCGGCGTATATATCGCCGGCGGCGTGGTTCCCCGCTTTATTGAATTCTTCAAGAATTCAAAATTCCGTGAAGCCTTCGAAGAGAAAGGCCGTTTTAAACCATATCTGGCAAGAATTCCCGTTTATGTAATCACTGATACCAAAGCAGGACTTTTAGGCGCCGGAGCTTTATTACGTCAATCTTTAGGCGCCGTATTGTAATTTTTTTGCAAAGAAAAAACGGCTCAAAAGAGCCGTTTTTATTTAATTTCCAGAATCTGTCATAACCTTTGTCGGATATGCTTTTTTTACCTTTATCTTTATAGAAAACATATCCTTGTCAAGCTTACCGATTAAATCAATTGGTTCATCTTTTTTAAGATAAGACCAATTTCTATCGCTATCAAGCTTAACTTCAATGGTATCTCCCTGCAAATCCGTAAACTCATAGTACTCACCGCCGTAATACTTAGTAAGCCGACCCTGCAGAAATACCATTTGTCCGTCACTAATATTTTTACGAACTTCACTTACAGTCATTAAACGTTCGTGACCGAATCCGCGAGGACCGTGATGAAATCTGTCGTGCATGCCTGCAGATGCTGAACCGATAATAAGCAGCAATGTGCAGAAAAGATAAATAATTACTCTTTTCATCAAAAAATCCTCCTATATTTTTATTATATTAATTAAAAAAAATTAGCTCAAACTTAGCCGCGCAAAACAACTCTCAATTTTTAAAATCACCCATGAAAAAAACATAAAAAAATTATGTGCTATAAGGCACAAAAATCGCGGTTTTAACACTATTTTTGGTATAATTAACAGGTAATTGAAAATTAAGGAGCATCAATGCTTATCGATGAAGTAAAAGCCACCTTGGCGATGGAAAATTTAGAACTGACCCAAGATGAAGAAAAACTTCTTAAAGACTTTGCCGACGGACGTGTTACTTTCGAACAGGTTCGTGATTTTGTCGTTAATGCCGTAAAGAACCGCAAGGCCGCATGAATCTTGAGTCATCCCCTGTCTGATTATATATACTGCTACAAAGGTACCGAAGTTCTTATAAACAACTTCGGTCTTGAAGATACTGAAAAATTAAAAAAAGTAGAAAGAACCATAACGGCTGCCCGTTTAATCGAGCTTTTGAAAAAACCGATTCATGGTAAATTTGATACTGCCCATTTAAAAAAAATCCATCAGTATATTTTTCAGGATATTTACCCTTTTGCAGGTGAATTCAGGCGTGTTGATATTGCCAAAGGATTAATGTTCTGCCACTGTGAATACATTGAGCGCGAACTTGACAAGCTTTTTTTAAAACTAAAAGAAGAAAAATATCTTAAAAACACAAGTTTAGACGATATTCCGGCCCGCGCTGCTTTTTATATGGGCGAAATTAACGCAATTCATCCGTTCCGTGACGGCAACGGACGAGCTCAGCGCGAATTCATTCGAGAATTGCTGCTTCCTTTGAATCTTCAAACTGATTATTCAAGATGCCCGAAAGACATGATGCTAAAAGCAAGCATCGCTTCTTTCAACGGTGATGACAGCATTCTTACCGAACTTTATAAAATGTGTATTTACCCTAAAAACTAAAAAAATATGCAAGATTTTAAATTTAACAGCACCCCTATAATGCCTGTAGGCAGCTTTCACGTAGCTGTCTGGGGCTGCCAAATGAATGTTTATGATGCTGACCGCATTCGCGACTTGCTTGCAAGTTCAGGTTTTATGGAAACAAGTCAGCCTGATAACGCCGATATTATCGTCTTAGTTACCTGTGCTGTCCGTGCCAAAGCTGAAGATAAAGTTTTCAATCAAATCGCAAGCTGGAAAGCCAAAGGCATTATCAATGAAAATACCGTCATTGCATTAGGCGGATGCGTAGGTTCTGAACTTGCCCAGGATATTATTGAGTTTGATAAAAATGTAAATATCGTCTTCGGCCCCAGAACCGTTCATCGTTTACCGGATATGATTCGTGAATTTCTTAATACCGGTAAACCGATAGTTGACGTCAAAGGCGATGCCCTTGAAAAGTTCGACTCATTGCCAAATCCCGGCAGACGCGGTCCGTCAGCTTTCGTCACGATTATGGAAGGATGCTCAAACAAATGCTCATACTGCATAGTTCCCTATACCCGCGGCGAGGAAGAATCTCGTCCTGAAAAAGACATCCTTGATGAAATTAAACTTCATATCGCAAACGGCGTAAAAGAAATTCATCTGTTAGGACAAAACGTCAATTCATATCGCGGTATCAGTGATAACGGATTTACCTGTTCCTTTAGCGAACTTTTATATGAAATTGCAGCGATTAACGGAGTTGAGCGTTTACGCTTTACCACATCAAATCCGATGGAATTTACCGATGATATCGTTCAGGCATTTGCCGACCTTGATGTGATTGCCGATGCCGTACATATTCCCGTACAAAGCGGCTCAGACAGAATCCTTGAATTGATGCGCCGCCGCTATACCTCTGATTCTTATCGTGAGCTTATAGAAAAGCTTCGCAAAGCGCGTCCCCAAATCCATGTGTCAACCGACATTATCGTAGGCTTCCCCGGTGAAACCGATGCTGATTTTGCAGAAACAATGCGTCTTGTCGATGACATAAAATTCGATCAAAGTTTCAGCTTTATTTACTCAAAACGCCCGGGAACACCCGCTGCGGTTCTTGAAGATCCGATTTCAGCAGAAGTCAAAAAATCACGTTTGTATACTCTGCAGGCCCGCCTTGAAGAGTATGCTTTAACCTACAGCCAAAAAATGCTCAATACCCGCCAGCGGGTCTTAATTGAAGGCGTTTCGCGTAAAGATGCCAATGAACTTAAAGGCAGAGCCTCAAATAACCGTATTGTTGTATTTGAAGGCAGTACCGATCTTATCGGCTCAATGGTAGATGTCGATATAATAAAGGTCATGTCTCATACATTAAAAGGCCAATTAATTAAATAAATTATGAAAAATAACCATTTAGATTTCATCTTAGAACCTATAGACAAAAATCGTCTTGCGTACTTAATCGGTCCTGAAGATGAAAACTTAGTTCAAATTCAAAAAAGGCTTGGTGTAACCATTGCTTACAGCGGCTCTCATTTCCATATTGAAGGAGAGCACAAAGCCTGCAAAGACGCTGAATACATTATTAAAAATCTTTACGTTGAGACGGCACCTATCGGTAAAAGCAATAAAATTCAGGATATAACCCCTGAAAAAGTCCATCTTGCCATCCTTGAAAGGATAAAACTGGAAAGTAATAAAGAGGAGGAGAAAAACAGAGGTTCTATTGATAACCTTTACGCCAAAGCATCCTCTTTTAAAACCAAACGCGGAACGGTCAAAGCCCGTACCGAAAATCAAAGCACTTATATAAGTGCAATCAATACCCACGACGTATGCTTCGGTGTCGGCCCTGCCGGTACCGGAAAAACCTTTTTAGCAGTAGCTGCCGCCGTAGACGCTCTTGAACGCAACGAAGTAAGACGCATTATTCTTACCCGTCCTGCCGTTGAAGCCGGAGAGAAACTCGGATTTTTACCCGGCGATCTTTCTCAAAAAGTCGATCCCTACCTGCGTCCTCTATATGACGCTTTATTTGAAATGCTCGGCTTTGAAAAAGTTGAAAAATTTATCGAAAGACAAATCATTGAAATCGCTCCGCTTGCTTATATGCGCGGTCGAACCTTAAATGATTCTTTCATTATCCTTGACGAGGCGCAGAACACTACCATTGAGCAAATGAAAATGTTCTTAACTCGCATCGGCTTTAACTCCAAAGCTGTAATAACCGGAGACCCAAGTCAAATTGACTTGCCAAAACATATAAAATCCGGACTAAAGCATGCTCTTGAAGTTTTAAAAGACGTTGACAGCATCGGCTTTTCTTTCTTTGAATCAAGAGATGTGGTACGACATCCGGTAGTGGCAGCTATAGTTAATGCCTATGAACTTTACGATAAAAAAGAAGAAGAGCGCAAAAAAGCGTATCGGGAATTAAAAGATAAAGAAAATAATGATTTGACAAAAGATAACGGAATTTAACGGCTATTAAAAATGAACGTAAATATCGATTTACAGGTGGCAATTGATCAAAAAGAGCCATTACCTGATATTGAAGAGCTTACATTATGGGCAAAAAGTGCCCTTAGCGGTGCTGACTATCATAAAGACAGTGAAATTACCGTAAGAATCGTTGCCCCTGATGAAATTCAAGAGTTAAACCGGGACTATCGCCACAAAGACTCCCCCACTAATATTTTATCTTTTCCCTTTGAATGTCCTGACGTAGTGGAACTTCCTTTACTTGGCGACCTCATAATCTGCGACGAAATCGTCAGAAAAGAGGCAAAAGCCCAGGACAAAACATACAAAGAGCATTTTGCCCATTTAATAGTTCACGGATGCCTGCATCTTTTAGGCTACGATCACATTGAAGCAAAAGATGCCGCCAAAATGGAACCTCTTGAGGTTAAAATCATAACAAAACTTGGTTATCCCGATCCGTACGGCGATTTAACAAACAACTAAGGAAATTTTTTCTATGAGTTCTGACAGTCTGAAAACCAAAAGTGCACATTTTATAAACCGCTTACTGCATGGAATAAAACCAAACGATAAAGGCGAGCTTGCAGACATGATTAAAGATGCAAGCGATCGCGATATCATCGATGACGATACTGAAAGCATGATTTCAGGAGTTTTTGAAATCTCCAAGCGCCGTCTTTGCGATATCATGATCCCGCGCTCGCAGATGATTACTATCGACAGTAACTGCAGTATCGAGGACGCTGTTAAGATCATTGCAAAATACCGTCACTCCCGCTATCCGGTAATCTGTGAAGATAAAGATCACATCATCGGTATTCTATTGGCTAAAGATTTACTGCCTTATGCCATAAGTTCAGATGAAAACAAACCTACCGTAGATAAGTTGGTTCATCCTTTGGTAATCGTTCCCGAATTCAAGCGGGTTGATTCCATGCTGCGCGAATTTCAGGAAAACCGTTTTCACATGGCTGTCGTAGTCGATGAATTCGGCGGAGTATGCGGTCTTGTAACCATCGAAGATATTTTGGAACTCATCGTCGGTGATATCGGCGACGAATATGATGACGAAGAAGAAACGTTAACCGACGATATCATAAAAAGCGCGGATGATTCTTACCTGATAAAAGGTCAGACTCCCATTGAAGCTTTTAACGATTTCTTTAAAACCACTTTGCCCAAAGTTGACGTTGATACCGTAGCCGGCATGGTAATCCATGCTTTAGGTCATCTTCCGCAAAAGGATGAAAGCGTCAGCATCAACGGCTTTAGCTTTAAAGTATTAAGCGCCACTCATCGTCAGGTTCAATTACTGCAGGTACGTAAAGAACAGCAGACAGCAGTCCAGGAATAAAATGATTTTTATTCGAAAATTTCTCGATAACATCAATAATCTTGCCGTACTAAAAGCCTTTTTTACTTCTAAAAAAGGCATTATTTTAAGTACGGCCGCAGCAGGATTTTTAGCAAGTTTCGGATTCGCTCCGTATTCAAGTTTTGTTGCCATACTTGCCGCTTATTTTCTGCTTTTTTTACTGTGTTTTAATCTTGATACCAAAAAACAGCTATTCTTTGCCGTTCTCCTATTTTTTGCCGTTCAAAACGCAGTAACCCTTTCCTGGCTTAATTTCGTAATGGAAGATTTCGGCAAATTGCCGATTTTCGCATCGTTAACAATAGAAATCCTTTTTTCTTTTTATTTAGCGCTTCCCTACGCTCTTTGTGCCGTAATTTCATTTGTCATTGCCAAAAAGGTAAAAACATCAGCTATTGCATGTTTTATGCCGGTAAGCTTTTGCCTTGCAGATTTTATTGTAGGCTATTTATTTAGCGGTTTTCCTTGGATGTATATAGGCAATGCCATGCAAACGGGGCCTTTTTCTTCTTACGCTCCGCTAATCGGAGTCCGCGGCATTAACCTTCTTGCCTATATTTTTGTCGGAGCTTTAGCCTTAACCGCTACAAGACGTTTTTTATATTTACCGGCTGCAGGCATCATTTTTGTTTTCGGAATTCTTACCATGGGGATCCGCTTTACTGTTGATTCCGGTACATTAAACGTCGTTTTAGTCCAAGGAAATATACAGCCGGAAGTCAAATGGGATCCTAAACACATAATGCCGAGCATCGGCAAATATTGGAATTTAACCGAGCCTTACGTAAAACCCAATACCCTTATTGTCTGGTCAGAATCATCAATTCCTTTATATATAGAGGAATGCGGCGGACTTCTTAATGATTTAAACGCTGTTGTAAACAACGAAAGCGCCCGACTTATAACCGGAATTCAGCACATTGACTTAGACACCAAAGAAAGCTTTAACTCAATGATTCTGTTAGGGGATAAAGACAATTTTTCATTTGATAATCTTGCCCGCTATGACAAAAAGCATTTAGTGCCTTTTGGAGAAATCGTTCCGTTTGAAAAATATTTACGCCCCTTAGGCTCTATTTTCAACTTTCCTATGTCCGGTTTCTCAAAAGGTCAGGAACAGCAAGATCCATTTAATGTCTTTTCATTTAATCTTTTGCCGGTTATTTGCTATGAATCTATATTTCCGGAGCTTATCCGCAATGCTGATAATGCAGAAATAAACGGTATCGTTATGGTGTCAAACGACGGGTGGTTCGGTAAGACGCGCGGACCTCTTGAGCATTTGGCGATAGCAAAGATAAGAGCCCTTGAACTGCAAAAACCTATTTTGCGCTCCACCAACAACGGGGTAACCGCAATTATTGATGCACAAGGCAATATAGCCAGTATTCCGGCAGATGAAGCTTCCGTGCTTTCAAGTCAAGTTACTTTAACAAAAGGACTTACGCCTTATGCGCGCTTTGGCAATATTCCTTTCTTAATAATGCTGTTTATAGTATTTTGCTGCGGATTTATTATCCGCAATCATCACAGCTCAAAACTTGATGAAAACTTACGCAGTTTAATAAGGCCCTAAATGATTTATGCGGAAAAACAAAATTTTCCGCATATTGTAAGTTAATGTCCGCTATTTCCCTTCGCACTGAACCTGAAATATAAATAAACTCCGCCGCACATAAGGATCAATCCGCAAAAAGAGAAAATTATCTGCAAAGTAGATAAGTTTTCGGATTGAATTTTACTATTGTCCAAAAACTCTCCGATACGGCAGCCTCGAGAAGAATAACGAATTGCCCTGCCGTACATTCCTGAACTGTCCCACACGTATTTAGGGAATGGAATATAAATATTCACATTAGAAAACATGCTGTTTGCCGAGCTGACAAAATTAGATATGAATTTAAACAAAGCTTTAGGATCAGAGCCCAGACGACGCAGATCGTTATATTTTAAAGCCGGCTCCAAATTAAGGTTGCGTCCCGGGACAATATATCGCGCATCAAGTTCAAACTCATCAATTATCCGTCCTGAAAGATCGGCATCAACTCTTATTCTTGAATCATTATGCAAAGATAGCTGCTTATCAATTATCAAACGATTTTTAAATCCGTTTGACAAGTCCAAAACACCATATCCGTCCATGACCAATGAATTGACTTCAATATTTCGTCCGCTTTGTGAATCGACACGCAGATTAGAATTTCTTATATAAAGATTATTAATATCTAAAGCGCCATGCAGCATGGTTTGTCCGCCTAAAACATTCACATTGATGTTCTGACCGATGATTTTTCCTTCTATATCAATGTATGCATCAGGATCGCTGCCGAAGTAATGAGGATTGTCATGATATAAAAAACGCTCGTCGGCACCGATATTTATTGATGTAGACAAAACATTATTTATAAGCGCTTCTTTAGAATAAACATCCAAATCGTCTTTTGTAAGCTGCAGCTTAAGCGGAAGCATCAACCCAACGACATCAGCAATATTAACTAAATTACCGCTTTTATCCGTTTCAAAATTCCATAATGAAACGATGTCACCAGAAATATTGGCACGCTTTAATAAATTGATTTCTTTTACTAAAGCACTGCCGTCCATAAAAATAGCACTGCCTTTTCCTGAAACGGTTCCCGAGATATTGATTTTATCTACAGCAGGATGGCGCAACTCTTCAGGAATACTTGTTGAAATAGCGGCATCATAGCCTTTTTGGCCTGTCTTAAAATCAATGGTACGGTTGGCCTGATATGACCCTCTGCTCTCATAAAGATTGGAATGAACATTAGATCCGAAATTTGCTTTTATGGCAACACCGTCTTCGCCATTTGCAATAAGTCTGCCGTCAACATTAATTTTATTGCCTGAACCGTAACTGAAAACTACGGCACTACCGTCTTTACCGTTAGCAATAATTCGCGTTGCTTGAGGTACGGTAATCGTATTATTGCTGCCGTCAATACGAATTCCTAAAGCACCGAAACCTTCGGTAAAAATATTACCGTTTTGTAATATATCGTTATAGTCACCGTAGACATGTAAACCTACTCCCAATGGAGTTTCTGAAGGTAAATTTTTTACATAGCTATGTTTTTTCTCGTCATAAAAAGAATAAGTACTTTCCAATTCATAATAAGAAGGCTCTGCAATACTTCCTGATCCGTATATGCTATTACCGTAAAAAGCGCGCGTTCTTGTCGGAAAACCTAAGTCCTCAAATAAAGCCAGCTCAATTTCAAGGAAATTACCATAATTTTTAAAAGGTGAATCCGACAGCAAGGAATTTCTTAAATTTAAAAAAACCTGTCCTTCTTTATCATAAACAAGAGGAATTCCCTTCTTGCCTTTTCCTACATCAAAAACAGAGTCTTGCGTTCCTTTTCCAAGCAGCTGACTTACATGATCACCGCAAAAATAAAGATTGTTATTTAAAACTAAGCTCCGATTATTTTCCAATCCGCCAAGCTCAGATAAAAAAAGATTATGTTCTTTTACAAAAGTTTTTTCATCAAAAGAAGTAAACGGCAAATTAAATTTACTACCGTCAAAAGAACTGTCCACACCTAAAAATCTCGCATCGGCAATCATCGCCAACGTAGCATAATTGGTACGTCCTGAATTATCAGGCAAATTAGGAGTTTCCTGATTAAATAATCCAAACTGCGTTACATACGGATGAGTAAGACTTAACTGAACAAAAGCTTCTGATTTAGGTGATTTACATTTCCCAAGAAGATTGGCTGCTGTATAAGACAATCCCTGACATTGTCCATTCTTATGAATAACATCATAAAAACGGGCTCTATCCTGATAATTATCATCAAGAACAATGGGGATCCTCAAAGAGGGCTTATCTTCAAAAGCAGAAAAAAGTGAAGAAAAAAACGCAGAACCCTGATTTAACTGCGAAATCAAGAAAAAAGGAAATTGTTCTTTAACCTGAGGGACCTGTCCTAAATTAAAAGTCTTATAAAAAGAACTTATCTTTGCTTCATCTTTTTCAAGATAGTAAACAAAAATATTATTGTTTAAAGATGATTTTTTTTGCCCGACTCCTGATGCTACCAAATCAGTTACTTTATCAAGCACTCCGGTATCTTTTGCAAAAACCGGTGATGATTCATTTAAAGAATAAGCGCTTGCCTCTCCATTATCCTGAGCAAATACGGTCAAGGAACCGAATAAAGCTAATACTACAGATAAGGCTAAAGCGCTTTTTTTCATCTTTATTACCTACAGCATCCAAAAGAGCTTTAACAACTTAAAGCAAAACCTAAATTAAATCTCCGGAGGATTCAGCCAAACCGGACGTCCCGATCTTTCCTCCAAGGCTTTCTTTAAAATTTCCTGATTAATTTCAGGGTTCTTGAAAAACTCAAGTTCATCTTTGGTAAAGCTAAAAGGGATATTTTCAAAAGTTTCAAACTCGTCCTCGGTACGAGACAACGGCTGATGAACTTCAATATAGATATTACCGTTATCTTCAATTGCGTATTTAATAGGACGATTTATAAACTGTACTCTGGTACCTACAGGTACATTATTAAACAAGTACTCAATATCTTCATTTCTAAGGCGCACGCAGCCGTGACTTACGCGCAAACCGATACCGAAATCGGCATTAGTACCGTGAATGGCATAAAGTCTTCCTATATATAAAGCGTAAAGTCCCATGGGATTATCAGGGCCTGCGGGCCACACTGCCGGCAAATATTCACCGCGAGCGCGGTACTCAGCATGCATCTTCGCTGTCGGAGTCCATGTAGGTCCGGCCTTTTTACGCTGCACGGAAGTTACCCAATTAAGCGGAGTATCTGTGCCTAATTGACCGATACCTATAGGCAGAATATCAACCTGTCCGTTATGGTAAAAATAAAGACGCATTTCAGCTGAATTTACAATTATCCCATTGCGTACGGTATCAGGAAGAATAACTTTTCCGGGAATTACCAAATTAGTACCGTTTTTAGGAACAATCGGATCAGCATAAGGATTGGCTTCTATCATATTTGAAAGACCAAGCTGATAATGGGCCGCCACATACTCCATAGTCGTGGTGCCGGTAGCTGAAATTTTATAAGTATCTTCCTTGCCGACAATCTTAGTGCTGTCGTCAACCGGATAAGTAGCAGCTTGTGCCGCACCTGCTAGCAATATCAATAAGGCAAGGGTCTTTTTTAACATTTTGTTTTCTTCTTTATTGGCTTTAAAAATTGAATATTTTAATTAAAACGAAACTTAACTTGTTATTTTAATATGATTTGATTGTCCAAACCAATCTTATGTTTAAAGATACCGCAATGAACGGACAATAATGTTTATTGTAGCATTTTTCATTTCCTGACCGATTGAAGTAAAAATGAGGTTTTCTATAGCTGCTTTAATATTTGTGCATCATTTTCAAACATATATGCCCAACTAAGAAACATTATCAAATTAATTTTTAACTTTTTAAAGGTACTTATATTTTTTTACATCATGTTTATATAAAATCTGCTTGTTCGTACTTTTTAAGGTAATGAATATATTCGCAGGACTTAGGCTTTTTCCTGCGGCCCATTTAATTCCTTAACAGGAGTTTAAGAGGATGTTTAAATTTAAATGCGCATTGTGCGCCTTAACTGTTGCATTAACATCTGCTGCAGCCGCGGCTGATGACAACAACAAAGTCAACATTTGGAATTGGAGCGATTACATCGGAGAAAACACCGTTGCGGATTTTTCCAAAGCGTCTGGTCTTAATGCCAACTATGTAATGTTTGACTCTAACGAAATGGTAGAGGCAAGATTGCTGTCAGGCAAAACCGGTTTTGACGCCGTAATGATGGTAAGTTACTACGTACCGCGTCTTGCCAAAGCCGGAGCTCTCCAGAAAATCGACAAATCTTTAATTCCGAATTGGTCAAACCTTGATGACAAGCGTATGGAAATATTGCGTACTATAGATCCTAACAATGATTACGCGTATCCGTACACTGAAATTTCCCTCGGCATAGCCTACAACGACAAAAAAATAGCCGAAATTTTCGGGCCTGATTTTAAAGTCGACAGCTGGGACTTTTTATTTAAAAAAGAAAATTCAGATAAATTAAAGCAATGCGGCATTGCTGTACTTGATTCTCCTATTGAAGTCATCTCAGCTGCCATGCATTATTTAGGCAAAAATCCGAACTCTGAAAAATCTTCAGATTACGATGAGGCTGAAAAACTTTTAACCGATTTGGCATCTAACGTGCGTTACTTCCATTCTTCCCGCTATATTAATGAATTAGCGTCAGGAGAAATTTGCGCCGCTATCGGCTATTCAGGCGACATTCTGCAGGCGGATAAAAGAGCTATTCAGGCAAACCGTGATTACCGCATTAAGTATGTATTTCCTAAAGAAGGAAGCTTATTGTGGTTTGACTGCTGGACGATTCCTGCCGGAGCTGAAAACTATAAAGGAGCTCATGCGTGGTTTAACTATCTTTTAGATCCGCAGGTGGCAAAATCCGTATCTAATGAAATCCGTTATATTCTTCCGGTAAAAGGAGCTATGGATAATCTTGATCCGGAACTATCGGCCGATCCTAACGTTAATTTAACTCCTGAGCTTTTAAGCAAAGCCTATTTCCCGCAAACTCCGTCGGGCAAAGTATCGCGTATTACCAATCGAGTCTGGAATGCGATGAAGCTTAATGCCGATGCTTCAGCCAATGAAGAAGCTTCAGGCTGGGAATAATTTTCCATTTTTTCATAGACAAAAAGCGCATGTTAAATGCGCTTTTTTATTATTTTACATTCAAAATTTATATTTTTGTCAATTTTTACTGTCGTTTGTAGCAATTTTGTATGTTTAAATGCTATAGTGTGCCCTGATCAATTTTTGAGGGACAGAATTATGAAAAAACTTTTTATCGCCATATTTGCTCTTACTTTTATCTTAGCTGGCTGCGCTAGCGTTGATCTTGAAAATAAAGAACAAAGCGAAGCTGCCAAAATATTTAAGCAGCCTGATCCCGATAAAGCCGGAATTTATGTTTACAGACCGTCCACGATTGCAGGAGACGGAATGAGGCTTGATGTCTATCTTGACGGAGACTGCCTTGGAGCAACAGGCCCTAATGTTTTTTTATATAAAGAAGTTCCGGCAAACATATATCACACTGTTGCCAGTGAATCTGTAGTATCTCCGAATGAACTTAAAGTTTACATAAGCGGAGGCAAAAATTATTTCTTCAGACAAACGCCTACGGTCGAAGGCCTTATTTCCGGAATCTATACGGCAAAACTAGCTGAAGTTACAGAAAGTGTCGGTAAAAAAGCCATTAGTAAAATGGATCAGGGAAAAACTGGTAAATGCTATTCAGATTTTCATTTAAGTACATTGTTTGATTAGGCGTCACCACTTGTAAAAGCAAAAAGGCTGGCTAAAAATTTTTTAGTCAGCCTTTCTCTTTTCTAACTATTTTTTCTTTCTTGATTCAAAAAGCTTAATTGCCAGCTGAATATCAGCAAGTGAATTTATAACAAAATCAGCTCCGGCCTCATAAAAAGTGATGGCTGCTTTCATATTAAGCTTATCCTGCTCAATTATCGATAAAGCGGACCATTCATCCTTTGACAGGCCCATAATGGAGCTGCCCTGGGTAACGCCTACGGCAAAGACACCTGCGTGTTTTGCTTCCTTAATATCAGAAAGCGTGTCACCGATTTTCATTACATGCTTAACGCTTTTAATACCGAGTTTTTGCATGTTTCTGAATATCATATAAGGGAACGGCCGACCTAAATTATCAGTTTCCTCTGGAGTAACCAAACAATCAGGCTCATATCCCTGCTTTTTGGCACACTCGGTAACCACCTCCATCATTGAAGCAGTATACCCTGTTGTAGAACCAATCTTAATCCCCTGGCTTCTCAGCAATTCTACCGCTTCAAGCACATAAGGCTTTAAGTCGCAGCACTTTTCCAAAACACTGAATAATGAAGGTTCAAAAGACTGATAAATACGTTCTACATCGTCTTCATCAGGCTCTTTTTGATAAGCATCAACCCACAAATCGTGAATTCTCGGCATAGCAAGCATTGTCTTTATATGATCGCGCTTTAACATGCCCATCGGAATACGGGTTTCTTCTTCAGTAACTTCAATTCCTGCAGACTTAAAGGCCTGCATAAAAGCTTTGACCGGGGAAATCGACCCATAATCAACAGTAGTTCCGGCCCAATCAAAAATAACGCACTGGAGTTTAGGCATCAGCTTGCTCCTTGTAGGCCTTAAACAAAGACAGGATCTTTTCTATATCCTCTTCATAGATTTCACCGATATTTCCAAGCCGGAAAGTATCGATATCGGTAAGTTTTCCGGGATAAATCACATAGCCGTTTTGCTTTAAAAACTCATGCATTGCGGAAAAATCAACTTTGAAGTTTTCAGGATACAGATAAGTAGTAATTATCGGTCCCTGAAGCTCGTCTTTGATATAAGCCTTAAATCCGAGTTTTTCCATACCATCGCGTAAAAGCTTGTTGCATTTTTTATAACGGGCCAAACGAGCCGGCTGTCCGCCTTCTGTTTCAAGCTCGCGTAAAGCCTGTCTGAATGCTGCTACGACATGTGTCGGAGAAGTAAAACGCCACTTGCCGCCATGATGCTCCATGGTGTCATACTGATCGTATAAATCCAAAGATAATGATCGTGCATTGCCTTTGCTGGCTAAAAGTACCTCAAGCCTGCCGATGATAAAAGAAAATCCCGGAACTCCTTGGATGCATTTATTGGCAGAAGAAATGAGAAAATCGATACCGATTTTACCCATATCAATATCAACGGCACCAAATGAGCTCATAGCATCGACAATGAAAATCTTACCGTATTTTTTGACGATTTTTCCTATGGACTCAATGTCATTTAAAAGACCTGAAGTGGTTTCTGAATGAACCATGGATACCATGGAGATATGCGGATGATCATTAAGATAATCATCTACGCTCTTAGTATCCGGGATTTCATCCCATGCATACTCTAAAGTTTCATACTTAATGCCGGCATGTTCTAAAATTGAGCACATGCGCTTTGAATATGCTCCGTTAACCAACACCAGCACGGTATCATCTTTTGCCGGAATGGATGTTAAAACTGACTCTACTCCGAAAGTACCGCTTCCCTGCATTAAAACCGCAGTATATTGACCGTTATCCACATGAGCGAGCCTTAAAAGCTCATGTCTTATCTCCTGAGTGATAGCGTTATAATCGCTATCCCAAGTACAACGATCAATTAACATTGTCTCTTTTACTGTCGGGGTAGTAGTAAGAGGTCCCGGTGTTAACAGCTTATAAGTATTCAAATCTTTCACTTTATTCGCCCTTAACTAATTTCTGGTGCTTGACGAGCAATTCAGTGGTAAGTTTTTCAGGGAAAGTCTGAGGATTCTTAGGCTTTAATTCTTCATCAACGCTTTCACCTTGATATAAAGCTACAGGATAGTTCTGAAGCAATTCGGTACGTGCGTTTTTGATGATGCACTCAGCAATTTTCATGGCATTAGGATTGGTGTTTTCTCCCTTATCGACTACGGCAACAGCCTCGATAAGAGTAAAATTACCTTCCTCAGGATCAATGTAATCAATAGGCAAACCGTTCTTCTTGTCGGCAACAGCCTGATGACGCAAACCGAAACCTACAGCTACTTCACCGGCACGCAGCTTCTTAAGCGGAGCAGAGCCTGACATTTCAAGATGATCGCCGGCATTCTTTTCGATTTGCTTAACAATATCGGTACCTTCTTTCTCACCGTATTTTTTAATTAAAGCTTGGGTCAAAAGCCAAGAGGTTGAAGAACCGGTAATATCAGGAATAGAGATATGACCTGCGTACTCAGGTTTTGCCAAATCTGCAAGAGCCTTAGGAGCAGTAAGTCCGTCTTGTTTTAAAACTTCGGTATTAACGAACATTGAACCGGTAACACCTAAAATCGGAGCATAATATGCAGTATCCGAACCGTTTACAGTTTTATGATCAAAAGTTAAATCTTTAAAAACTTTGTCTTTTGACTGTACTGAATCAAGATAGTATGAGCTTAAAGTCAAAACGTCAGCTTCAATATTCTTGCCTTCTGCTATCAACTTACCGCCGAGTTCAGAAGTTCCCATGGACTGCATGAGGTACTGACCTTCAAAGCCGTTATTGTCAAGAGCATGACGCATAGCAACCTGTGCCTCTTCGTCGGCATTGGTATAAATGACGACTTCATTGTCGGCAAAAGCTGCTGAACTATATAAAGCAGCGGCTACAACTAAAGATAATGACTTAACGATAAATGATTTTTTCATGATAAAGCCTCAAGTGGGGTTTTAGTTTCTGTTTTAGTAGTTTTCGCGGATTTAACTGATTTTCTGACCGCAAGGCGATCCAGAATCAATTTAGCCGCAACATTGGTGAAGAAAATCAATAATGACAGAACAAAAATAGCGTCAAACTTCTCAAAGTACTGTAACTCCTTGATTTTCACGGTCGTTACCATAGTTCTTGCTCCGGCGAGGAAAACGATTGCCGAAATCGTGACCATAGCATTGACGAAAAAGTATGAGAACATTTCGATAATGGTGCTCTTGGTATTAGGAATAACCACACGCCTTACCGTTTTAAACCAAGTGTCTCCCATAAGAGCTCCGGTAGTTTCCCAGGAAGCATTCATTTTGGAAAAAGCCTGTTTTGCCATCAGGTAAGGGGTCGTAAAGAAATGAACCACATTTGCGATTATTAAAATAAGGAAAGTATTAGTAAGAGACGTACCGGTAAACGCGAAGAGAAAGCCGACGCCAAGCACCATACCGGGAACAGTATTGGTAACCATTGCAAATACGTCCATCAAACTCTTGCACCAACCGTTAAGATGTGAGCGGGCGTTAATCATTCCGGCAAGATAGCAAAGAATGGTTCCGCAAACGGCAGTCAATAGTGCAACATATAAAGAATTTATATATACGCCGAAAATTGCGCTTTCGGCAAATATGCGCTTGACCGTTTCAAGGGTGAACCACGGCTGGTACGGCCAGCTTTTGACGAAAGGAACGATGAACATGATGGCAAATACCGACAGCAGCATCAGTGTTAAAGCCAAATAGAACACTAAAAATCCGCCGTCACGCAATTTGTCGGGAACAGGATGGGCCAGCGAAATCTTGTTATAACGGAAATTTAATTTGTCGCAATAGCGTAAAAGCACAATCGCGATAATTGACGGAACCAGCATCGCCATAGCAACTACGGATCCGTTGGCAAAATCCGGAACAGCTCCCATCATCGTGGCGTATAAAGTGGTAGCGATAACATCATACTTGCCGGCAATTGATGTCGGGATACCGAAATCAGTGAAATTTAAGAAAAACGATAAAATAAAAGCAGCGACCATCGAACCAACGACAGGACGAATTCCTGTTATGTAAAAAGTACGTGCTTTGCTGTCGCCCATAACCTTAGATACGGTGATGAAATTTTTATCTACATATTTAAACGCGTTGTTTAAAATCATGAACGCAGGCGGTAGAGTATAAATAACACCGGCAATCAACAGACCGTAAAATCCGTAAATGGAAAAAGGCAGTTGCCCTATAAGCCTGGTTATCAATCCCTGACGACCGAATGAATAAATCACCGCAAATCCGTATGTAATTGACGGCAGGAATAACGGCAACAGAATAATAATTTCAATTGCCGATTTAAGTCTTTGCGAATAAGCACAGAAGTTAAGACCGTAGGCGCTTATAAATGCAATAGTAGTGGCAAAAAGAGCTACAGCACCTGAAACTTTAAAGCTGTTAAATAATGACTGCCAAAAACTGTCTTTTGACAAAAATGTCAGATAATTGTCAAAAGTAAAGCCGCTGTCATTAAAAAATGACTGATTTAACACGCTGTATAGCGGATAAACCAAAGAAATACCAAGAATAAGAAGTATAAGGACAAAAGAAAGCTTGAGCTCAAATTGCCCTTTTCCTAAAAAAGCCAACATAGTTAAGCCGCCATCTCAGTGTTAAACAATCGGAAAATATTGTCACGCTTAATAGTGAGCTGTCTTAAGATGAAATCCTTTATAAAGGTATTGGCAGGTTTATGAACGATGCTTAAAGGGTCGGCATATTGACTTATCAATCCGCCGTTTAAGATAAGAACCTTATCGGAAAGAGACAAAGCTTCCTCAGGATCATGGGTAACGATGACAGTTGTAAGATTGAATTGTCTGGCAATTTGTTTGATTCTGGCTTTAATTGATTCTTTAATCATGCCGTCAAGTGCGGATAAAGGCTCGTCAAGCAAAAGAAGTCTGGGCTTCATTACCAAAGTACGGGCGATTGCGACACGCTGCTTTTGTCCGCCTGAAAGCTCATCTATGCGCTTATTTAAATGCTTTTCAAGATCAAGCAAATCAATCAAATCGCGAACTTCCTGCACCGTAGAGGCTTGAGGATTGTTGCGCAAACCGTAAATTATATTTTCATAGGCATTTAAATTCGGAAACAGAGCAAAATCCTGGAACACAATGTTAAAACCGCGTTTTTTCATTGGGACATTGCTTAAATTTTCTCCGTCAAAGAAAATTTCCCCTGACGTCAAATCAGTTAAACCTAAAATTACATTTAATAATGTTGTTTTACCGCATCCTGACGGTCCCAAAATAGAAACGATTTCACCGGTTTTAATCTGTAAGCTTATATCTTTAAGGACTACATTTGAGCCAAAACTCTTAGAAACATTCTTAAGTTCCAACATTTTCATTCACCAAAGTTGATCATTTGGCAAAATTATAAAAATGCGAAATTAAGCGCATATAAGTGAAACGTTAACTTAATGTTTATTTTCAATAACAATTGTTAAATATAAATTTACACAAACCGTCCGATAATGACTGATTCCTTACTGATATTAAATAACTTTAAAGCCAATCCAATTATAAATAACATGTAAAATTCAGGTTAAAAATTTAAATGTTTATCTAAAATAAAGCAGCTTTTTTCATCCGTTTATTTAACATGTAAAGCTATTGTTAATTTTTGAACTAATATTTCTTCAGCGACCAAAATGCACCAATTTTAATCAAAATATAATTTTTCTTTAAATTTTAACTTTACAAGTTA
>NZ_CAJKVK010000017.1 GCF_905203285.1 uncultured Succinatimonas sp. | reverse complement strand
CGGAGCGTTAAAATGTATTGTAGTAATATATCTATACGAGAAGAGAGCGGCTATATAAAATATCAATAAATAGCCGGAATATCATGCGTAACTGCTACATTAAGATAATGAGAAAATGACAAAAACGACTTTTTACGCTATCATGCAAAAGTGATTTTTTTGAGATTTTGACCATGGCGCTAAATATTAACGTTTTAAAAAACGTAACCGAAAAATTCATAAAAAAGACAGGCAGCAGCGCGCAATCGTCAAACACTGAACCAACTGCCGATGCATCAATCTTTAAAAACGTAAGTCTCAATCAGACAAAAGACGAACCTTTATTTAAAGAACCCACCGATGACGTTTTAGAGACGAGCAAACATATTCCTGAAGAAAGTACCAGAGTATTTACAGGTAACCAACCGATTTTCAGTGAACAAAATCAAGAGCCTGAAGACAATTTCAATGAAGTAAAAACACCGACTCCAAGTGAAATAACATCAAGTGTAGAACCTCTTACCGAAACTTTTGCCAAAAGTGCCAAAGAACACGCAAAAGAAGATTCAAGCACTGATGTTGCCGTAGATCCGAGTCCTCTTGATTTAAATTTATCAGCATATAATGACAAGGAAACTATTTCTTTAAAATTATCTTCCATTCTATTTTTACGTCAGTTTTTTGCCTCTTTCTTTCAGTACACTACCCTTTCACTATGTTTTCCGCAAATTGCCTCACGTCTGGGTCCCAGCTACCCCAGCTCAATGCCTTTTGCTTATCTGCTTATCGGTCTTATCTCCGGTGTAGCAGCAGGTTTTACTTCTGATATAAACTTAAAAACCATATCAGGCGGTCTTATTTTCTGTGTTTTCATTACATTATCAGGCTTAAGTGCTTTTCGCGGCATTTGTACCCTAATGTGTCTATTCAGTCAAAGACGCGCCGATGAAATCATCTCAGGAGCGGCAGTCGCTATCCCCTGCATTATATTTACGATAATTGCATCAGCCTTGGCAATGATCGTAAGTCCGTTAGAGCTGTTCTTAAGCTTTGCCATGATTTCAATGTTAAGCGCTGCCTTTGCCGTAACCTTAGTTTTCACCCTTGAGCAGGATCCTGTAAACTCCATCGGTACAATTACTATTGGGGGAATGATAATAAGCGCAATCATAACCTTAGCTTTATGCTTTTTAACCTTAAATCCTCTGGTTATGGCTTCATTATTAGGAACAGGTTTATTAGTCAGAGTACTTATCGGCTACTTCCTGCATTTAAATCATGTTGCAGCCTCACGAGATCTGATTTTAGCCGCAACACAAATCAGCGTAATTGCCATGCTCCTTGATTTAGCCTGTATCGGCTCATCACTTCCAATTATCAATAATTGCGTTATTTCACTCTTTAACTAAGGGATAGCTTTTACAGTATTCACGAATTACACATAAGCCGCATTGCGGCTTTTGTGCTTTACACACGTATCTGCCGTGCAAAAGAATATAATGATGTGCATCCTGAATAAATTCCTTATCAATCAGCGCAGGTAATTTATCCTCTACTTCTTTTACCGTTTTACCGACACATAATCCCGTACGGTTGCAAACCCTGAAAATATGAGTATCAACAGCGATGTAAGGCTTATTAAAAGCAACATTTAATACTACTTTTGCAGTTTTGGAGCCAACTCCCGGTAATTTTATGAGTTCCTCATAAGTACTAGGTACTTGCGAATTATATTTTTCATACAAAATTTGTGATAATATCTGCAAATTTTTTGCTTTATTGCGCCATAGACCGATTGTTTTGATATACGGAGCAATTCCTTCTGCTCCTAATTTACACATTAATTCAGGAGTCGGTGCGACTTTAAATAAAGCAGGTGTAGCTTTATTGACGGATGCATCAGTAGCCTGAGCCGACAAAACAACTGCGCATAAAAGCTCAAAGGGATTGCTGTATTTAAGCTCACTTTGAGGATTGGGATTTTGTTCCCTTAAAGCCGACATCACAGAATATCTTAAGGCTTTGCTTAATAAAGATGATTTTTTTTCGCACTGCCTCTTATTCTTAAGTGCGGTATGATCTTCATTTTGATGAATCATAATTAAATATACTGATGAGAAATTAAAGTGTTAGATGCCATTATTCTCTTTTTCAGCGCGGCAATAGTCAATAACTTCGTGCTGGTACGATTTTTAGGATTATGCCCTTTTATCGGCGTATCTAACCATTTATCCGCAGCCCTAGGCATGGGAGGAGCAACCACTTTCGTACTCACGTTAACCGCCGGCTGCTGTTTTGGCGTAAATAATCTTATCCTTGCTCCCTTAGGATTATCCTCTCTTGATCTTATCGTTGACATCGTAATTATTGCTATAGCCGTCCAGCTGGTTGAAATTTTAATCAAAAAGATTTCATATGATCTTTACAATGCTTTAGGTATTTATTTGCCTCTTATCACAACTAACTGCATCGTCTTAGGTCTGGTTTTATTAAATGTTTCCCTTCATCATTCTTTTATAAACTCTATTGTTTATGCTTTAGGTGCAGGCTGCGGATTTACCTTAGTCCTAACACTTTTTGCAGCCATCAGAGAAAGACTTCAGATAGCAGATGTCCCGCTTCCTTTTAAAGGCACCCCCGTAGCTCTCATTGCTGCAGGTCTTATGTCGCTTGCATTCATGGGCTTTGCCGGCTTTACAGGAAGTGCCGTATGATTTCAAGCAGTGAAAGTTTATTTATATTAGGCCTTAGCATCGTCCTTTTACTGCTCGGGGCTTTTCTTTCCTTCATTGCTAAAACCTCAAAGCAAGGAGATGAAAGCACAGCATCTAAAATTGAAAAAATCCTTCCCGGCGTTCAATGTGCCCAATGCGGCTTCCCCGGATGTTCTGCATATGCCGAAGCCGTTGCATCAGGAACAGCTTTATGCAACAAATGCATTCCTGGAGGTCCCGACACAGTTAAGGAAATAGCTGCGTTATTAGGCATTGACCCTCCCTCTGAAGAAGATGACGATTTGGTTTTTCTGCCGCGTCTTGTTGCAGTAATTGATGCAGACAAATGTACCGGCTGCTCAAAATGCTTAAAGCATTGTCCGGTTGATGCTATTGAAGGAAAAATAAAAACAGCTCACCGCATTAATTCCGAAGAGTGCATCGGATGTGCCGACTGCTCAAAAATTTGTCCTGAACAATGTATTTCAATGCAGCGTTTAAAGCCTACTTCTGCCAATTTTAATTGGGACATTAAAGCCGTAACCGTAAAAGGAGACAAGCAGTAAATGGCTCAATCCAAACAGCTTGCCAAAATTTTAAAAGGAAAAATCTGGAAATTTTTCGGCGGAATAAAACCTCAGGAGTTAAAGAAAACCGGAGATATTCCTATTAGAGAATTACCTCTTCCTGAGTATGTCTCATTACCGGTTAACCGCCATTTAGGACAAGGCGGAAAAATTATCGTATCAGTAGGCGACAAAGTAAAAGTCGGTCAACCGTTAACAATTCCTGGCGGAAATCGAAATGTTCCGTTACACGCTTCAATTTCAGGAGAAGTCATCGCAATCTCCGATCATGTAATCGCTCACCCAAGCGGAGCTCTTGAAACATGCATCACTATTAAGGGTGACGGCAAAGACGATGTTTATCCTCCCGAACCTATAACTGACTGGAAAACAAGCGATGCCGATACTTTATTAAAAAGGATCCGCGATTACGGCGTCGAAGGATTAGGCGGTGCCCAATTCCAGACTGCGGCCAAGCTCGGCTCTTCAATTAAAGGCGACAGAAACTGCAATATCTTTATCGTAAACGGCTGTGAATGCGAACCCGTTGCAACTTGTGACGATCGTTTAATGCAGGAAAGAGCGGATGATATAATCGCCGGCATTAAAGTTATAAAAAGAATACTTAATCCCAAAGCCGTAATAATCGCTATTGAAGATAATAAAACTGACGCAATTAACGCGATTAAATCTGCAGTACAAGATGAAGCAATTGTTAGGGTATTGCCTACCCTATATCCGTCAGGTGCTGCGCGCAACCTTATTAAAATTGTCACCGGAATTGAAATTCCTTATAGCGAACATACATCAGACTGCGGAATTGTCGTTGATAATGTCGAAACCGTTTTTGCGGTAAAGCAAGCGGTTATTGACGGTATCCCACTTACCAAACGTGCTGTTACGGTAGACGGTGAAAACCTTTCAGATCATGGTAATGCATGGATACGTCTTGGCAGCAGCGTCGATTTTGTTTTAAAGCAATTCAGCTTTACCCCGCAAAACGGTAATAAAGTCATTTTCGGCGGTCCGTTTATGGGATTTACTCTTCCTGATTTGAGTATTCCCGTAACTAAAAGCTGTACTTGTCTTTTTACCCCGTCAGAAAAAGAGCTTCCTCCTGCCGGTACTGAGCGCAACTGCATACGCTGCGGACGCTGTGCCAGAGTTTGTCCTTCACGTCTTGTACCTTATCGCATGTATGCTTTATCAAAAGCAGGAGATCATAAAAAGACTTTAAAATGCGGAATTAAAGACTGTACAGAATGCGGATGCTGCGCTTACGTATGTCCTAGTAAAATTCCTTTAACCTCACAATTTAGAAAAGAAAAAGCCATTATCAGAATATTAGACGACAAACAAAGACGTACCGATAGAGCAAAGGAAAGAATGAGGCTTCATGATGAAAGATTAAAAGAAGAAGCAAAAATTCGTGAAGCTAAGCGACAAGCTGCTTTAGCACGCATAGCAAAACAAAAAGAAGAAGCGGCTAAAAACGCTGAAAAGTCAAAATCTGAAAATAATATATCCGACTCAGCTCGTAAGGCTGCGATTGCGGCAGCACTTGCGCGTAAGAAAAACCAAGATAAAAATTCTGCAGGCGCCTCAAGCTTAACCCCTGAAGAATTGAAACAGCGCAGACAAGCTGCAATTGCTGCGGCTTTAGCACGTAAAAAATCACAAAGCGCTGCCGATAAAACAAATACCGCAATTAACGAAACTGCGAAAAAAACTGATAAAGACTTAACTGCAGCCAGTACAGATACCATGGAGCAAAAAGCACTCCTTGATATTTCTCCTGAAGAGATTAAACGCCGCAGACAAGCAGCTATCGCCGCAGCTTTGGCACGCAAAAAAGCACAAAGCGCAGCCGATAAAACAAATACTGCGATTAACGAAGATGCGGAAAAAACAGACAAAAATTTAACCGTACCTAGTGCTGACACCATGGGGCAAAAGGCCCACTCTGAGATTTCCCCTGAAGAAATTAAGCGCCGCAGACAGGCAGCTATCGCCGCTGCTTTAGCGCGTAAAAAAGCGCAAAGTCTTACCGCAGAACAACAAACGAAGACAAAGCAGGATTAATTTAATATGCCAATAAATACATCATCTGATATCAAGTTTGATTTGGAGCCTGCTCCGCATATTCACAGCCACATGACGACATCCAAAATGATGGGGCTTGTTCTTGTCGCGCTGATCCCTGCATACTGCGTAATGATTTATTTTTTCGGCTGCGGAGTTTTAATCCAATTTCTTATATGCGCAATTTCATGCTGCTTTGCAGAAACTATTGCCGCTTATTTACGTAAAAGAAAACCTGTTTTTTATATAACAGATTTATCAGCACTTGTTACCGCAGCAATTTTAGGTTTGACACTACCTGCTTTTTTACCTTGGTATTTAAGCGTATCCGCTTCATTCTTTGCTGTTTTGCTTGTTAAGCATGCTTTCGGCGGTCTTGGCATGAATATTTTCAATCCGGCTATGGCAGGATTTGTTTTCCTTGTGATATCTGCCCCCGGAATATTCTTCTCAACCTGGGTATCTCCGGCCCCCGGAGCTTATAGCGTCGCAACGATTGAAAAAAGCGCCGGTGTAATATTTTGCGGTGAAGATCCGATTTTGCTTCGAAACATGATAAAAGAGTTGAACACCAATGAAGATACTCTAACCGGAGCCACCTATCTTGAGAGTATCAAAACAGCACGAAAAGCCGGAGCCGTCGGCAATGTCGAGACAATTGATTTTTCTCTTGACTCATATAAAGCCTATGAATATCTGGCAATTGCTTATCTTTTAGGCGGACTAATTTTAATCGGATTTAAAGTAATTCCCTTTCAAATGCCATTAACCTTCCTTGCCACCATTTTTATAGGAGGAAGCGTCTGGCATGCGTTGGATCCGGGAATGTCAATAAACGGTCTTGAGCATATACTTTTAGGCGGTGTAATGCTCGGAGCCTTTTTTATTATTACCGATCCCGTCACTAATTCAGGAACCTTTAAAGGCCGTATATGCTTTGCAATATTTACCGGTCTGCTGGTACTGCTAATCCGAGTTAAAGGATCATATTCTGATTCTGTCGCCTTTGCCGTCATGCTCGCCAATGCCGCTGCCCCCTTACTTGACGTTTTAACCCGCCGTCGTCCTTTCGGTATCGGTTATCGAAAAGGAGGACTTGACTAATGATTAAATCTTTCTCTTCTCCTTTGATACGAGCAGCCGCCGCGGGATTTACCCTGGCTTTTATTGCCGCTTTATGCGTATTTTTTATTTTAAGTGCCCAACGTAATACTTCGGAGAAAATTACCGCCAACCAAAATGACCGGATGATGCAGGTGATAAACGATCTATTGCCGTCTGAAACCTTATCCGAAGATACGGTTACCGTTTGCAAGTTGTTTTCCCATAAAAAAATCGGTAAAAACATGCCGTTTTTTGCTATAACAGATAAAAACAACCAACCTTTAGGATATATTGCAACCTATTCAACATCCCGCGGTTATTCAAATCCTTTAATTTTGATAGCAGGTCTTACATCTGACCTTAAAATTTATAAAGTTGATATTCAAATATCAAAAGAAACCCCCGGTATCGGCGATAAAGTTGACAGGAAACATGGTAATTTCCTTGAACAATTTGACAATCAGGATTTAAAGTCCATCAATTGGGAAGTAAAAAAATTCGGCGGAGATTTTGATTATATAACCGGAGCTACCGTGACATCTCGTGCCATCGTGCTTGCCAGCCGCGATTTACTTGAAGCCGTTAACGAAACAGATTTATCTTCTTTGCCGTTATGTAAAGGAGCATTACAATAATGACCGACAATGCTAAAACCGTAAAAGGAATAAAAGATCCTGAATTTACACCGGCTGAGAGCAAAAATTCACTACTTACAATCATTATCAAAGGATTGTGGAAAGAAAATCCAGGTCTTTGTCAGCTTCTTGGATTATGTCCACTGCTTGCCGTCACCACAACAGCAGTTTCAGCCTTAGGCCTTGGTATTGCTACAACCTTGGTGGTTATTTTAAGTTCCACGTTAATTTCCTGTCTTCGTTCCGTTATCTTTACGGAAGTTCGTATTCCTATTTATGTCGTAGTAATTGCAACTTTAGTCACAGTTGTACGTTTTTACGTGGAAGCCTATTTCCCTGAACTTTACGACGCTCTTGGCATTTATCTTGCGCTAATCGTCACCAACTGCATTATCATGGGACGAGCTGAAGCTTTTGCCGGACGTAATCGTCCGCTGCAATCAGCTGTTGACGCACTTGCCTGCGGCGTAGGTTTTTCGCTTGTACTTTTCACTTTAGGCTCAATCCGTGAAATTTTAGGGAACGGAACATGGATGTTCGGCGCCCATGAGTTTTTAGGCGATTGGGCTTATGTGTTAGAAGTAAATTTAATCAGTGCCGATCATACTTATTTAATTGCAATTTTACCTCCGGGCGGATTTTTTATTCTTGCCATGTTAATTGCAGCTAAAAATGCATTAGATCAAAGAAAACAGCTGAAAAAACAATCTTTAGCGATAAAAGCAAAACAAATTTAAGATATTAAAAGTGCTATACCATGTTTGATGATATCAGAAGCAAAAAAATTGTATTTATCGCGCACTGTTTAATCAATCAAAACGCGATTTCAGACGGAACAGCGGTATACCCCGCCGCATTTACCGATTTAATCAATTTGCTGATGCAAAACGACATCGGAATAGTACAAATGCCTTGTCCCGAGCTTTGTTGTTTAGGTCTTGACCGGGGAAATCCATCCGGAGCTAAATCTCCTGTTCTTATTGAAAACACCCGGATCCGTATTGCAATGCAGCAAAAGGAACCAAACGAAAAACTGCAAAAATTAATTGATTACGTAATGCTGCAAATTTCACAATACCGCCAACACGGCTTTAAAATTATCGCAATTATAGGTGCTAACCGATCACCTAATTGCGGAATTGAAACCACCTCGGAAAATAATCAAGAAGTACAAGGAATGGGATTATTCATGGCAGGAATTGCAAAACGACTTAATGCTAAAGAAATAAAAATCCCGTTTATTGGCATTAAAGCCTCAAACGGGCTTGAAAAAATAAAAGAACTTTTAAATGCTCCAAATTAATCAAAATATCGACAAGCAGCTATAAGTAAAACTCATTTTAAAGCCTACGATATTCTTATTACCATTACACGACACAGACAATTTACATAATGAGTTTAAGTATTGGAGGCGATAAAAGGCCGCAGTTGTCCATCCCGCCTTTTCGCCACTTGCTGCGCTGATAATAATAATTTGCAGCTGATGTATACACTTCAATTTCCAAAAGATTAGAGCCTTGCTTAAGTCCTTTATCCAAAGAAAAACAATAGTCTTGACCTAAACTTTTCCCGACTAACCCTTTATTTAAATAAACTTTTACTCCATCATGGCATTTTGGCAGCAGCAACATAGCCTTTTGACATGAACTTTCAAGAGAAAAAGTTATCTGATATAAAGCTTTTCCCGCAAAATTTTCAAAGCCTTGTTCTTCAAGTCCGCACTCAACGCTTACAGGACAACAATCATGCCCATCCGCTGTAACCAACCAACCGTCTTTAAGAGTACGATAAATTTCTTTGTCAAAATCGCTAAGAATAAAGCACGCCATTTCATATGGATGCAAAAAGACAGCATGTGCGCATTGTTTGCATTTAGCGTATTCAAACTCTGTGCTTTCAAAATCCAACTTGACAAGCTGTGAACGTTTCTCACCGACAATATTAAGCGCAAGAGGATCATGACTGTCATTAAAGACACAAAAAGCGTATCCGTCTTTAGTTTTTAATAGTTTTGACCATACCGGATCTTTTCGCGGAGCAAATTCAAGACGGAGCCTTTCTTCTTTTAGAGGTGATAACGCTTTTTCTAATTTGGGAGCGTAAACTTCATTTAACTCTTCTAGTGCAAAATCAATTTGCCGTACAAAGAAATCAGAAATTAAACTTTTTGCCACCTCTGCTGCCTCATCGTTCTCTCCATAAGCAGCAAAGCTCGGCAAAGAGCCGATAACAAAGATTTTAAGTCCGGCTTTGGCAAATTCTTGAATGAGCTTAAGAGTCTTAACTGTCTTGACCACTTTGACATCAGGCAAGAGCAAAGCATTAAAGCTCTCTTTGCCCAATATTAGCTTACCGTCTTTTACTTGAGCCTTATCAAGATAATCTTCATCTAAAAACAAATAATCATAAGCATGTGTACTTAAATATTTAGCTAAATCGGCACAAATTCTGCCATATTCCTGTTTCATTCCGCTCACATAAAAATTACGGCGCGGATAGAAAATTGCTAAATCAAAAACAGGATCTCCAGCATCCAAAAATTCCGAAACTATTGCAGAGTCATGGCAAATTTTAGTAAAAAACGGCTGATACCAAGGCTCAAAATTAATCCCGGGAGCAAAATCCAAACGCGGATTCTTAAAAATTTCATCATTATCTAAAGAGCCATCATCAAGATAGAAAGCATGCATTAAAAATTGACGCATTCCTAAAATATGATGACGCATAACCTGAGCATAAAGATCCAGAGGTTTTAACTCCCAAAATCCGGCGCCAAAATGCGAACCTTTTTCTTCACGACCATAGTATTGTTCTAAGATACAGCCGCTTCTTCCGTTTGCCCGCGCGACGGAATCCCCCATTTTTGCCGAAATTTGAGAAATTGAGTTCTTAGCATCAACGGCTGTGATATCGCGTAAAGCATCTAACGCAAAGTAATCAAGAGCAAAATTGCAGCGATTATCTTCAGTAATTACGGTATCGGCAAAATTCCATGAATGCACATGACCTAATACCTCATGTCCGCTGAACAACAAATTATGTTCTCTACACCACTTTCTTAAAGGCTCAAAATAGTTTTTAAAAGAAAGATGTGCATATGTTTCAAACACAAAGCAACGTTTAGAAGCACTGTCGGGAAAATAGTCTCCCAACAAAGAGATAAGGCAATGAGCTTTTCCTAATTCACCGTCTGTCGCCAAAAGATCCAAAAATTCTTTTGAAAACATTAAAGAAGAACGGACCTGAGAAGTATTTTCCTGCCATTGATAAAAGCATGAATGCGGCTGATCAAAAAACGTATAGCGTACCGTAGTGCCTAAATGTTCACCCAGTGCTTTAGCATAAGGTTCATAAGTTGTTTTAATAAAAGCTTGCGCGGTCTTTGGCAGCAGATAATTTACCATACGCGATGACTTACACCGTGCGGCGGCAAAAAGTGCCAATTTGCTTTCTAAATTCGTATATGGGAGAAGATCCGTTTTTACTCTGATTTTTACGCCCAGCTCGTCTTGGTAAAATTCAAACTGCGTTTTATCAAGTATCGCTAAGTTTTTACCGTCTGCAGTAAAATTGTAAACTCCGATAATCTCCCACTCATCCCATAATGCTTTGCCGCCTTCATAAATCCAGTTTTTCCCGATATCAAAAAGGCATTGCGCATCACCAGAGCTTATTGAGCTTATCTTAAGTTCAGTATAGACATCATGAATATCAATATTCTTAATGCACCAGAACAGATGCCGTTCTTTTACAGCAGGGTCAAGCTTTACGCATAATCCGCCTGCATGACCTGACTGCCAATTATAATCATCATAAATGCCCATCATGAGCTTTAATTCACGAGCTCTATCGGCACAATAGCGACAGGCATTTAAAAAACGATCACTTAAATAATCATCTATTGGAGTGGCAAGTCTTGTTGCGATTTGAAAAGAGCCGAACCCTACTGCTTTAAGATCTTTTAACTTTGCATCAATTTCTCCGGGCGAAGGAACATGCTGCCAAAACCAATAACAAGCAGGCAGATGCCAAAAATCAGGATGTTTAATCCTTTCTGACAAATTCCTTTTTACTTCACACATTTAGAACTTTTCTCCATGTATCCGTCCGGCAATTCACTCTTTCCCAGAACAAAAGTTATAAAGGCATAAATTGCCGCTCCGACCGCCATTGAAACAATGACACCGACATTAGCGGAGGCAAACACGCTTTGCTTGGTTTCTTCGGTTAACAAAAAGCCGACAAAATGAGCGATATTCGGATCCCATGAAGTAATGGTGCCCAAACCGATAATTGACGCAATAATCAGACTAAAAAGAGCCCCTTTACGATAATTTAATCCTCCGCATCCTAAAGGCTGAGCCAATGACACATCCCAGTTAAGTCGTTTTTGTCTTATAAAATCAACAAGCTCAATAGCACCCATTGAGCCTAAGACTACAGAGACAGCTGCCAAAAATGCCTGAAAAGTCGACAGAAAAGAATCAGAAACAAACAAAAGATAAAAAGCGCCAAAAGCAATAATAAGAGCATTTAATGCCGTAGTTACCGCACGAGAAGTGGGAAGCCCCAAAGCCATTAAGGCAAGACCTGAACTATAAACTCCGGTCATGGCTGCAGAAAGCAATGATACGATAATGACAATGCAAAAAGGGACATAAAACCAAAAAGGCAGTAAAGCGGTAAGAGCACCTATAGGCTGAGACGCCGCTGCCGCAGTCAAATCAGGATTGGAGTCGGCAAGCAGAACACCTAAAATTAAAAGAACGGCAACCGGCAGAGATATACCAAAAGAAGTCCAGAAAATGATGCCAGCTGCTTTGGTGTTTTTAGGCAGATAACGGCAAAAATCACCACCGTAATTTAAAAAGCCTAAACCGACCATAGTCATTGCCATGACCATACCGCCTATACAAGTAACAAAATCTGCAGACTCATGAGAGCCCAAAGCAGAAAAATTAATATGCGGAATAATCATGAAAATAAAAATCACCGTCATGATACTAGTGACAACGGCTATATATTTTTCAACGCGCACAATAAGCTGATAACCGTATACAGCAACGGACATACTTAAAAATAGAACTACGATAAACCAGCACACAAGGCACGTCGTGGTATAAGTACCATCGGCATTTGCACATAACGACGGAAAAAGTTTAGCAAACAAATCAGCTCCGGTTGTTGCCGAAAGCGTAATAATCGTAACTTTCCAGCCCATATTGGAAATATAGGCAAAAAGAGTAGGAAATTTATTTCCTTTAAAACCGAAGGCAATACGGGTTTGCGTTAAAGTAGGAAGTCCCGTACGAGGACCGCCCACAGCTAATATCCCTACTAATGTGCTTGATAAGAAATAGCCTATAACACCAAAAACAATAGCCTGTAAAAAGCTCATGCCTAAACTATAAACATAAATACCGTAGGTAATTCCCAAAATAGACACATTCCAGGAAAACCATACAGGAAACAGTCCGAAAGGTGTTCCGTAACGTTCAATTTCAGGGATAGGATTAACCCCGTTGGTTTCCAACTTAACACTGCCATTATCACTACTGCTTGCCATAATATGTTCCTATCTGTAAAAGGTGGCTAACTTTAAACATACAATTATACTCATTTTACCTATTAGACTCTCTTGCAAACCCAAAGGTGCAAATGTGTTTATTCCATTACAAGACCCCTAAATATACTAAAAAAAATCTTTGCTTACCTGTATCAAACTTGACGATATGACGCTTAGCCTTAATAATTACAACATTCTTTTTATTTAAACTTTTAATTTAGAATTGTAATTTCAACTATCGGATACCAATATGCTTAATATCCTTTTTGGCTGTCACAACAGTTTTTCCAAAAGTCCCAAAAGCGCCCATAAATTTAATGGATGCATAAAACAAACAAGAAGTTACAACACAATTTTTGAAAAACCTTAGTACAACAACAGTAAAAAAGATAATTGATAATAATTAAAAAAATTAGGTAAAACAATGGAAAGATTTTTAACACAATATCATGCAATTATTGCTGAAATAAAATGTATCATTTCTTCTGGACAAGAAGCAGCTTATAGTGCTTCCAATAAAGCAATGCTCTTTACTTATTGGAATATTGGTAAACGAATCGTAAAGCATGAATTGGGTGGAAGTGAACGTGCAGAGTACGGTAGTAATTTGATTTCTATACTGGCAGAAGAGTTGACAAAAGAATTTGGTAAAAATTATTCCAAAAGAAATTTGCACTATTACATCAAATTTTATCAATATTTTCCTGATGAGAAGATTGTGAACGCATGCGTTCACAATCTTAACTGGACGCATATCAGGAGTCTTCTTCGTGTTTCAGATGAAAATGCGCGTTATTGGTATTTGAAAGAGGCCGTCAACGATAACTGGAGTGCACGAACTTTAGATCGTAATATCAGTACACAATATTATTATCGACTTCTTCAAACCCCAAAAAAAGCAGCTGTAATTGAAGAGATGAAACAAAAAACTGAGCAATTTCAGAAGAACCAATTTGAACTGATTAAAAGCCCGGTAATTGCAGAATTTCTTGGTTTTAAAAATGAAGATAGCTATTTGGAAGGAGATTTAGAATCTGCCATCCTTTCACATATCAGAGATTTTTTGATGGAATTGGGCAGAGGCTTTGCTTTTGTCGCTCGCCAGCAACATATTGTGACTGAGACTTCGGATTATTATTTAGATCTTGTATTTTACAACATTGAACTCAAGTGTTATGTCCTAATTGATTTGAAGATGGGAAAAATTACACATCAAGATGTAGGACAGATTGATATGTATGTCCGTATGTACGATGACTTAAAGAGAGGACAAGGAGATAATCCGACCATTGGAATATTACTGTGTTCAGAAACAGATGAAGACATTGCCAGATATTCGATTCTTCATGATAATGACAGATTATTTATGTCAAAATATTTGACTTACTTACCCACGAAAGAGCAGCTCAAAACAGAAATTGATCGACAAAAAGGAATTTTTTTCATGCAACATCCAACTCTACAAAAGAGCGAAGAAAAAGTAAATGAGTAGAAATTGACTTGGAGGATTTTTTAAAAATGATACGAGTGCTTTTTGTCTGTCACGGTAACATATGCCGCTCACCGATGGCCGAATTCATATTTAAAGATATGGTAAAAAAAGAACATCTTGAGCATAAATTCAATATTGCTTCTGCTGCAACTTCTACTGAAGAAATCGGGAATCCCGTTTATCCTCCGGTTAAAGCATTGCTTGAAAGTAAAGGTTTATCCTGTAAAGGCAAACGCGCCCGTCAAATCACTAAAGATGATTTGGATCTTTATGATTATATTATCCTTATGGATAACAACAATTTACGTAATTTATCTTACCTATATCCACAAGCCAATCAAAATAAAATCCATCTTTTAATGGACTTTACCGGAACAAAAGGACAGGAAGTTGACGATCCGTGGTACACAGGAAACTTTACTCTTGCTTATAATGATATTAAAGAAGGATGTACCGCTTTGCTGAGTTTTTTAAAAGAAAATCATGATCAATAAACATCGCTGCAAATGGGTTAACCTAAACAATCCTTTATACATTGCCTATCACGATACTGAGTGGGGGAAACCTGTCTTTGACGATCACAGACTTTTTGAAATGCTTATTCTAGAATCATTTCAGGCAGGTCTTTCCTGGGAGTGTGTTTTAAATAAAAGAGAAGACTTTAAAAAAGCCTTTGATAATTTTGAAATTAATAAAATCGTCCATTACGATGACAATAAAATTACTGAACTATTACGCAACGATAAAATAATCCGCAATAATCTTAAAATTAAAGCGGCAATTAACAATGCCAAAATTTTTAAAGAAATACAAAAAGAATTTAAAACTTTTAGCGACTACCTTTGGAAATGGACAAACAACCAAATAATTTATGAAACTAAAAAAACTTCATCGCCTCTTTCTGATGCAATTTCTAAAGATTTAAAAAAGCGCGGCATGAAATTTGTCGGAACAACAATTATTTATTCATATCTGCAAGCTGTGGGAGTTATCAACTCCCACGAAAAAGATTGTTTTTTAAACACTCAAAACCGCTAATCGTCATTTAAAGAAAAGCCGAGTCCTTTTAAGGTTTCTCGATATTCTATCGGGACATTGCAAAGTGTAAGTGACGATAATTCACGCCTCTCCCGATAATTTTTCCGCAATGCATCAAAACTCTTGCCGTCAATACAGCGATTTTTAAATAAAAAGCTGTCTCGACGAACATCATAAATAGAAAAAACCAAACGAGAAATCAAATCACGATCAAGAGTGTCGATTCTGCCTATATCAAGCTCTGAAAACTCAGGCGGAGGGACAATGAAAGAACTCTTTAAGGGTATATTCAAATATTTGCACATACTGACCGCAAGCATATAAGCAGCTCTGCGCTTTGACTCATATGAATATCCGGCGATATGTGCAGTTGAGCCTTCAAGAAAAGGTATAAGTTTCTTATATGAGATATCAGGCTCCCCTTCAAAAACGTCAAGCCAGACTCTTAACTTCTCTCCTTTTTCAAACAATGCAAGCAATGCCTTATTATCAAGCACAGCCCCGCGCGAGGCATTTATAAGAAAACCTTTGCCTATCTTTGTTTGTAAGGCAGTCTCATCAATAAGATGATAGGTTTTATATTTTCCATCTTCAATAAGCGGAACATGAAAAGTCGTAAAATCACAACTAAGGCACTCTTCAAGACTTGCCCCATATTCATTTCGTCCTGCGTCAAATAATGGCGGGTCGCGTTTAACAACGCGCATATTTAAAGCCTCAGCCTTTTTTATCACTTCAGATCCGGTATTGCCGCATCCGACTACGCCTATAGACATACCGTCAAGCTTTAAATCGTAACGTTGGGCAAAAACCAACAAAACAGACAAGATATAATCACCTACGCTTTCTTTATTTGCGCCGGGAGCTGAAGCAAATCCGATTTTAAGCTGTTTTAACAGCCCCTCATCCACATGATCGCAGCCAGCCGTAGCTGTTCCTATAAATTTAAGTTTTGAAGCTCCTGCAAGCAACTTTTCGTCAACCTTAGTCACCGAACGAATCATCAAAGCATCAATATCTTTAAGATCTTCTCCTACAATATCACGTCCCGGTTTTAACACTACTTCACCATATGGAGAAAACACTTCCAAAGCATTCGGCATGGCGCTGTCTACTAAAATCTTCATCTCTCTTTTATCCACAGAGTACTTAAGCTAAACAAATGCACTAAATTATATGAATTTTTTTTAAAAATAAAAAAAGTCCTATCTCACACTATTAAGAGCTTAATGCTTAAACCGCTCAAAGGCATGATAGAAAAAACATTTTGAGCCGTTCATTGTTTTCTTAAACCCATAAGAGCATGCTATAATTTCAATTTAGGTTAAGGATATAAAAATCCTTTTTTATTTTAATAAGTTAGCTTTTACAAATACTTATCTTATTAAATACATTTCAGAGCTAAAAGAAGGTTTACTTATGGCATCAGCTATCAGCATTCATAATACCGTTAACGGTCGCCCGACCACCGCTTTACTTTTAGGTTCGGGAGAATTAGGTAAAGAAGTTGCCATTGAACTTATGCGCATGGGGATAAAAGTAGTAGCCTGCGATCGCTATGATAATGCCCCGGCCATGCAAGTTGCTCAAGACAAAGCTGTTATAAACATGAAAGATCATGATGAGCTTTCAGCTTTAATTCACAAAGTAAAACCTGATTTGGTTATTCCTGAGATTGAAGCGATCTCCACTTCGACATTAATGGAACTTGAAGAAAAAGAAGGCCTTCATGTAGTTCCTTGTGCCCATGCGGCCCATATCACAATGAACCGCGAAGCAATCAGAACATTAGCCGCAGAAAAGTTGGGATTGCCTACTTCAAATTACTTCTTTGCTTCATCCCTTGCAGAAATTAAAGCCAATATCGATAAAATCGGTTTCCCTTGCATAATGAAGCCTACCATGAGCTCTTCAGGTAAAGGTCAGAGTACGGTAAAAACTCCTGAAGATGTCGAAAAAGCTTGGAACTATGCCTTAAAAGCTGGACGCGGCGGCGAGCAGAGAGTCATCGTTGAAAGCATGGTCAAATTTGACCGTGAAATTACTTTATTAACCGTTCATGCTGTTGACGGAATCCATTTCTGCCAACCCATCGGTCACCGTCAGGAAAACGGCGATTACCGTGAATCATGGCAACCTGAACCTTTAACCGATGCAGTTTTAGAAGAATGTAAACGCATTGCTTCAACTGTTGTTAAAGCCTTAGGCGGATACGGAATTTTCGGTGTTGAATTATTTATTTGCGGCGATAAAGTAATTTTCTCAGAACTATCCCCTCGTCCGCACGATACCGGCATGGTAACCTTAATTTCCCAAGATATGTCGGAATTTGCTCTGCATGTTCGCGCTTTATTAGGTCTTCCTATAGGCAATATTGCTTTCTACGGTCCTTCAGCATCAGCAGCCGTATTGGTTAAAGGAGAAGGTAACGACATTACCTATTCAAATCTCGATAAAGCTTTAAGCATGGCTCCTGATTGTGCCGTCAGAATTTTCGGCAAACCGGAGATCCATGGAGAAAGACGTATGGGGGTAGCTTTAGCACGCGGAACTGACATTAAAGACGCGGTAGCGAAAGCTTGCGCAGTTAGAGACAATATTGTCTTTGAGGCTAAATAATGTTTTCTCTTGATAATTACGAAAAGATGGATCCTTTTATCTTATTATCTGCCGTTAATATGCAGTTAAGAGATAACTATTCATCTTTAGAAGATCTTTGCAAAAGCTTTGATCTTGACGAAGAAAAATTAAAAACGCGTTTAAACGACGCGGGATTTACCTACGATAAAGCCCAAAATCAATTTAAGTAAATGCTAAATCGTCTTGACGGGCAGTACCTTTTCGTACTGCCTTTGCCTCTTACTGCGCCCGGAAAAAACGCCAGACTTTACGGTGTTGCTTTATGCCGTACTGATGCTAACCTGAATCCTTTAAGCGAATATGAAATTCTAAAATGCAAACTCCCGTATAACGCATTACCGAGTCCTGCATATCTGTATTCTTTAGATCTTAACGTTAACCTTTTACGCGACGGAATTTGTGAAAGTAAATTCATCAATTGTCTGAATTCTCATTTTGACAACAAAAATCTTACCGTCGTCACTTTTTCGGCAAGACATCTGCAAGCATTGAATGCCATATCTTTACGCTGTTTCCATTCTCCTAATATACTGCAAAAACCTAAAAGCGTATTTGATGTAAAAACAGCTCTCAATGTCGCTTCAATTTTCGGAGTGCAAAGCTTCACAGCACAAAGCGATCTTATAGCTAATGCAAAAATTTTTAATCTTTATGAAAATGAAAAAGCAAATGATCATATTGCAAGGCTTAAGCTTCTTATTAAGCTTTTCAAAAAGATCATTACTGACAATTATAAAATCGCTTCGTTTTTATTAAGGCCCACTTATGACAAACTAAATTTTATAAAAAAATCAATCAGCTCTAAGGATTGCTTGGTTCTGCTTGATAACAGCGCAATAAAAATAATAAAACCTATAAAGCTGCACAATACTGTACTATACGCGCTTACCTGTAATAGTGAAGAAGAACTTAAATACGAAGCTATAGATCTTGATTTAATGTATATGATTGCGCCTCTTGGGATTTTGACTCCCGATCGTGTGCAAAAACTACAATTAAATTTGTCGCATATACTGTCACTTTTAAACAACGCCCCGCAAAATCTTGCGTTAAATACGGAAACCATACCGTATAAAGAGAAATTCTTCATGAATTTAACTGCCGCAGATCTGTCCTTTTATGACTCAATCGGCAAAAAAGATCCGCGCAGTTTGTATCCGAATATGGAAACTGACTCTCAGGTTTTAAGCAATCATTTATTTTTATATCGCTGTGAAAATTTTCAAGGAACACTTACCAATCAAGAGCTTAATAAATATTACGACTACTGCGTAAAAAAAATGCACAAAGATCTTCCGGTATTTTTAAAGGAAGCAAAAATGCTGGCTAACAATCTTGAGGAAAATGACGAAGAAGGGCTCAAGCAAATACGCAGCATTATTAAATTTGCAGAAGAACTTTAAAGGGCGGCTCTTTTCTGAGACCGCCCTATAACTGATTATTTTTTAGATGTTTTTTTAACTGTGGTCTTTTTCTTTACCGTTGATTTCTTTGCTGTTGGTAAATTTATTTCCCACTTTCCATCCTTTTCATTGTAAAAAGCAGTCCACCCGGTAGGTTTTCCGTCAGCTTCCGTCATTAAATACTGCTTTTTGACCTTTCGCGAAAATCTTACTTCTGCTGGATTTCCGTTTTCATCGACTTCGGGACCGTCAGCTAAATAATAAAACTTCGGAGAAATCCTATCTCTAAAACGCTTGAGCTCTTTAACCAAAACGGGGCGAGTCTCACGCACTTTAGGGAAATTATGCGCAGCCAAAAACAAACCTGCAGCACCGTCTCGCAGCACATAATGAGATCCCGGAGCTTTACATTCAAGCTCAGGCAAATCAACCGCCGGCTCTTTAGGCGGTGCAACTTCCCCGCTTTTTAAAATCTTACGGGTATTGCCGCACTCAGCGTTGGTACATGCCATATATTTACCAAAACGCCCGTCTTTAAGAACCATCGGCGCTCCGCAGCGATCACATTCGATAACAGGACCTTGGTTCTGTTCACCTGCAAAATCACCTTCTTCAAGCACTGTGCCAGGACATGCAGGTGAATTGGCGCAAACATAAAGCTTGTGGGAATCATCAATTAAGAATGCGTCCATAACAGAGCCGCATATCGGGCAACGCTTACGTTTACGCATCAGCTCCGCTTCATCGGTTTCGGACAAATCCTTTTTACTAAAATCGTTAAGATCTATTTCCTTTAAATTTAAAGTCTTTTTACACCGTTTATCTGCCGGTACGGACTTATCATAATAACCTTGGCATGCAAGAAAAGTGCCTGTACGTCCGGTATGCAAAGCCATCTTGTGCTTTCCGCATTCAGGACAAACCATATCAGTCACTATTGCTTTATTTTCCGGCATACCGCCTTCGCTTGCCGGTTTTTTAGCCTCTTCTAAAGTCTTGCTAAAACGCCCGTAAAATTTATTAAGGCTATCAATCCAATCAGCCTTACCACTTGCAATATCATCAAGATTATCTTCCATTGAAGCGGTAAAATTAAGATCCATTAATTCTTTAAAACTATTACGTAATCTATCTGTTACGATTTCTCCCATTTTCTCAGCATAAAAACGACCGCGCTCAATCTTCACATACCCGCGATCCTGTATCGTACTGATGATTGCTGCATATGTAGACGGTCTTCCAATACCGTCCTTTTCAAGTTCTTTAACTAAAGTAGCTTCAGAAAAACGGGCCGGAGGCTGGGTAAAGTGCTGTAAGGGAATAATCTCTTTTAATTTAAGGATCTCTCCTACACTAACCTTAGGCAGTAAATCGTTATCTTTAGACGATGACGGCAAAGCCGCTCTAAAACCTTCAAATAATACTGTTTTACCGCTTGTTCTTAATAAATAATCACCGGCATCAACGCTTATTGTAGTAGTCTCATAAGTTTGCGGAGCCATTTGACAAGCCAAATAGCGAGCATAAATTAAAGCGTATAGGCGTTGCCCGTCACGATCAACTGATGCAGGCAAATCTTTTGCAGAAAGCTCAGGATGAGACGGACGAATTGCCTCATGAGCCTCCTGGGCAGACTCTTTTGATTTATAAAAATTCGGTTTCTCGGGCAAATATTCTTTTCCGAAATTCTTTTCAATCTGCTCACGAGCTGCACTTATTGCTTCTGCCGACAAATTAACGCTGTCGGTTCTCATGTAGGTAATAAGACCGTTTTCATAAAGACGCTGCGCAACGGTCATGGTACGTTTTACAGAAAAACCTAATTTCTGGTTAGCGCTTTGCTGTAAAGTCGATGTGGTAAACGGAGCCGGTGCATGGAGAGAGCCTTTTTTAGCCTCAACCTTAGCTACCTTGAATATGTTTGCTTTTAATTCATCTTTAACGGCATTTGCAGTCTTTTCATCAGCTATTTCAATTTTTTTGCCGTTTTTGCTTATAAGCTGCAATCTAAGGGGATTATTTTGCGCAGTAAGAGTATCTGCATCAATAGTCCAATACTCTTTAGGAATAAAAGCCTTAATCTCCCTTTCTCTATCAACGATAAGTTCAACCGCCACCGATTGAACACGGCCTGCTGATAAACCTCTTGCTACTTTTGTCCATAAAAGCGGAGAAACCATAAAACCCACGACGCGGTCTAAAAAGCGTCTGGTTTGCTGAGCGTTCACCAGATCCATATTAATAGAACCGGGATTCTCAAAGGCCTTACTTATGGCAGCTTTAGTAATTTCAGGATACTTAACGCGTAAATAACGATCTTTTTTACCGCCTAAAACCTCACGCAAGTGCCAAGCTATCGCCTCCCCTTCGCGATCCAAGTCAGTAGCCAAATAAACTTTATCGGCATCCTTTGATAATTTTTTTAATTCGCTGACGACATTTTCTTTACCCGGCATAATTTCATAGCGTGCCTGCCAGTTATTTTCAGGATCGATACCCATCCTGTCAAAAAGAGGATTAACTTTTTTGTCTTTAGAGGCACTTTTCTTTCCCCGTCCTGATGACGAGCTAACCGGCAAATCCCTAATATGTCCGACACTTGCCTTTACTACAAAGTCTTCCCCCAAATAGCGATTTATAATCTTGGCCTTAGACGGAGACTCAACGATAACTAAAGACTTACTCATCAGCTTACAACCTTATAATTCTTAACGTATTCCTGTAAATTCGTCATCTTTTGCAGATAACAAAATCTTACCGATATCGCTCTTTATATGTTTTAGCAAAATTAATTGTTTAAGTTTAGACAGTAACGATCTTTTTTGCTTGCGGGCGCACATAATTTGCAGAGCACAGCCATAAGTTTGTGCTACTTTTTTACTGATATATTCATCAGAAGTAGCTATTTCATCAACCAGCTTTAATTTAAGAGCATCACTTGCCAACCAATATTCACCAGTAGCAACTTCATCAATATTAATAAAAGGACGATACTTTTGAACCTGTTCTTTAAAACGCGCATGAATGGCTTCCAGTTCTTCTTTGAATTTTTCACGGCCTTCCTGCGTGTTTTCACCGAGCATTGATAAAGTACGCTTATACTTACCGGCAGTCACTTGCTCATAATCAACGTCATACTTATTGAGCACTTTTCTAAAATTAGGAATTCCTGCTATAACACCTATTGATCCTATATAAGAAAAAGGTGCCGCTACTATATGATCGGCCACACACGCCATAAGATAACCGCCGGAGGCTGCCACACTGTCAACCGTGCAAGTCAGTCTTATACCGCGGTCGCGGATCCTTGCAAGCTGAGATGCGCATAAACCGTAAGAATTTACCATACCGCCTGGTGAGGTTAAATTTACAATAACTTCATCTTTTGATGTTGCCACATCCAAAATTGCATCAATTTCCCTGCGCAGCTTTTTAACTTCATTTCCTTTTGTCGAACCGACGAAATTAACCACATATAAATTCTGCGGGCAAAAGACACCATCTTCTTCAAGTTTTTTTAATGATTCAACAACCGCCTGCCTATCCTTAAGTTTCAGTTCTTTATCTTCCTTCTTATCCTTTTTCTTCTTTTTCTTTTCATCTAATGCCGCGATTTTCTTATCCGGATCATGAACATTCAAAGCTTTTATCATTGATTTCTTACGCTTGTCATAAACCGACTTTAAATCACGAATAATTAATTTAGAGTCACCATATGAAGAAGGAGTTTTTTTATCTTTAGTCTTTAAAACAACTGCAACAACCAAACCAATGGGTATTGCAACAACCAAAATAATAATCAGAGTTTTTAAGAAAAATGAAAGTAAATCAACAAAAAAAGGTAACATGCCTGACCTTAATTTTAATTTGAGAAATTTTTACTTATATAAGTAATAACGTTAAATAAGTTATCTTGCAATATCTAAAATAAATCTTTATACGAAAATTTAAAAGAAAACAGCTGATTTTTAATCATAGACAACTAAAAATAAGCACAATAAAAATTTGCCAAGCAATTTTACCTATTTACCGATAAAAGAAAAGATAGACAAAGCAAAGCTCTAAAATAAAGATAATGTACATATAAGTAAAGAACTTTTTGATAATTTTGTATCACAGGTGCAAATTACATTATTAATTTCATGTAAATATTGAAGCATCAACGGTTTTTTGCTAAATTAAAGCTCAAGGCAGCTTAGTTGCCTAAAAATTTCCCTGGGGTGTTTGCCAGTCGCATTTACCCTGAGCCGATAATACCAGATCGGGGCGTCTCCCTGGTGATTGTTGTGCAGGCCTGCTTTTTAGTACAGGAAGCCTTATTTCATCAAAGGTGCTCCACTTGAACTTCATGGTTCAAGGAGTCATATCGACAGCGGCACTTCCGGGGTCTTAAAAAGCATATCAACCAAAATTCTCAAAATCTTTCAGATCATTCCCTTTTACATACCGTATTTAAACTATTAAGCATTAAGACTTATCACCAAGATACGAAATCATAGCCAGATTAAATTAAGCAGTAAAAACTATATCAGCACAATCTTGTCACTTGCCCAAACAAAAAACCCGCGAAATCGATAATGGTTCGATTTTAGCGGGTTTTAAATATATGTTTAAAAGCTTTTACAAATTACTTGTTTTTCAAAGCTTCAGAAACAGCAACGGCAATTGCTACAGTAGCACCGACCATCGGGTTATTGCCCATACCTAAAAAGCCCATCATCTCAACGTGAGCAGGTACGGAAGAAGAACCGGCGAACTGTGCGTCTGAGTGCATACGACCCATAGTATCGGTCATACCGTATGAAGCAGGACCTGCTGCCATGTTGTCCGGGTGGAGAGTACGACCGGTACCGCCGCCTGATGCAACGGAGAAGTACTTCTTACCCTGCTCTACGCACTCTTTCTTATAAGTACCGGCAACCGGATGCTGGAAACGAGTCGGGTTGGTGGAGTTTCCGGTAATAGAAACGTCAACACCTTCTTTGTGCATAATTGCAACGCCTTCACGAACATCGTCAGCACCATAGCAGCGAACGGCTGCACGCTCACCGTTTGAGTAAGCGATTTCACGAACAATCTTTAACTCGCCGGTGAAATAATCAAACTGAGTCTGAACGTAAGTAAAGCCGTTAATACGGGAAATGATCTGAGCTGCATCTTTACCAAGACCGTTCAAAATAACGCGCAACGGGGTCTTGCGAGCCTTGTTAGCGTTACGAACGATACCGATAGCGCCTTCAGCGGCAGCAAAAGATTCATGACCTGCCAAGAAAGCGAAGCACTTGGTCTCGTCACGAAGAAGCATTGCGCCCAAATTGCCGTGGCCTAAACCTACTTTACGATCCTCAGCTACGGAACCGGGAATACAGAAAGCCTGTAAACCGATACCGATAGCTTCAGCAGCATCAGCGGCGTTTACGCAATTTTTCTTAATTGCGATAGCAGCACCGGCAGTATATGCCCAGCAAGCGTTTTCAAAAGCGATCGGCTGAATTTCACGAACTTTGTCATAAGGATTAATGCCATGATCTTTACAAATCTGCATGGCTTCATCCAAAGAGGCAATACCGTTCTCGTTTAAAACTTTATTTACTTTGTCAATACGACGCTCATAGCTTTCAAATAATGCCATTTTCAGTACACCTCTTATTCTTTTCTCGGATCAATGTACTTGGCAGCGTTATCGAACTGGCCATAGTGTCCGCGGATCTTAGCGATAGCATCGGATCCTTTCATATCCGGATTGGCTTTGAGCAAATCGATAAGTTTGCCTAAGTTTACAAACTCGTAACCGACAATCTCATTCTGCTCATTTAAAGCCAAACGAGTTACATAGCCCTCGGTCATTTCGAGATAACGTGAGCCTTTTGCTCTGGTACCGAACATAGTACCGACCTGACTGCGAAGGTTCTTGCCCAAATCTTCAAGTGAGGCACCGATAGGAAGACCGCCTTCGGAGAATGCAGTCTGAGTACGACCGTATACAATCTGCAAGAATAATTCACGCATTGCAGTGTTGATAGCATCGCAAACGAGGTCAGTATTTAAAGCCTCAAGTAAAGTCTTACCAGGAAGGATTTCTGAAGCCATAGCAGCAGAGTGAGTCATACCGGTGCAGCCGATAGTCTCGACCAAAGCTTCTTCAATAATACCGTCCTTAACGTTCAAGGTAAGCTTGCAGGTGCCCTGCTCAGGAGCACACCAGCCGATACCATGAGTAAGGCCACTGATATCTTTAATTTCTTTTGCCTGAACCCACTTGCCTTCTTCAGGAATAGGTGCAGGACCATGATATGCACCTTTGGTTACAGGGCACATATTCTCTACTTCTTTTGAATAGATCATTGGTGGTACCTAAACTTAATGCTGTGTTTTATATAAATTTTATTACCGAAAAACGAACTTCTTTATATCCGTTTATTAGGCTCCCCTATAATACCACGGATAACTCATTCAGATAAGAGAACAAAAGCGAAGCTTTTAAAGAGATCTCAAAACTGCGATGAATTTACAAACTTTGAAGCTTCAATCTCAATTTTTCTTTTAAGTGAAGGCGTAATTTCCAAGGTGGCGGCAAAAAGCTCTAAAAAATGCCGTTCCATGAAATTATCTCCCTGCAAAATCATTGCTGAAATAAAGTAAACATCCATGGCTTCTTCTTTAAAAAGAATTTTGGAAGATATTTTCCTGACATCAAGTTCTTCAGTCAGCATAGTATCGACTACGCCGTACATATCTTCTTCATTGGCAAATTTTTTTAAAACACTGATTATCGAATTATGCTCTTCTTTATCGATTTTTCCGTCGGAACGACTTGCAAAAATCAATGTTTGAAGCAAAAGATCAAAACAATGATCACTAATCAATCTTTCTTGCAGAGGGTCACTTCCGTCTGTCCTGTCAGAACAGCGCCTTTGTATCCATTTTTCACATAATGAAATCGCTTTAGACGTAATTAAAGCACTTTTTGGGTCTGCTTCTTTTGTAAAAGCAGCATCTAAATCACGGTAATATGCAAATAACCCAGATGAAACGTCTTTATTAAAACCGTAACCCCTGTGTCTGCCATCATCTTCAATCTTATTCATAATTATTATTTTGAAAATTCTGTAAACTTTGCATTGATTTATTTTTAAAGTTACCCGATTATTAAATTATATCTACAACAGAATCATAATTATTTTTAAAATTAAGCAAATT
>NZ_CAJKVK010000016.1 GCF_905203285.1 uncultured Succinatimonas sp. | reverse complement strand
CTTGAATTTGTTATAAATATTTGTTATATGGTATTTTTTTTGTGTTGTCTTTTATTTTTTATATAAAAAATAAAAGACAAAATTCAGAAGAAATTAACTAAATTTACAATTTATGATTGTTGAAAAATTGGGAAAAATGACGGGATATTAACAATAGACAGACAGGGTTAAAAAAGAAAACCCCGGTTCTGTGACCGGGGCCTGTAACATGGAAAAGGCTGTTATGATGCAGCTTTTTGAATTAACGCATGTAAATCCTGTAAAGAATTTACAGTATTAAATTCATTCTCAGAGACTGCTTCTAGTGCAGCAAATGCGGCATTTAAGGTCGTGCAGTATGCAACATGGTATTGTAAGGCACCGCGGCGTAAGGAGCGAGAATCAAGAACTGACTGACGTCCTTCTGTGGTATTTACAATCCAGTTATAATGTCCGCTCTTGACGTTATCAAGGATGTTCGGACGACCTTCGTAAACTTTTTTGACAAGTTTGGCCGGAATTCCTGCAGCAACCAAGCAGCGATAAGTACCGCCTGTTGCATCAAGCTCGAATCCTGCTTTGATCATCATTTTGCCAAGTTCCGGCAAACGATCTTTATCAGAGTTCTTTACAGAAAGCAAAGCTTTGCCTTTACGGACAATTTCACTTCCTGCAGCAAGCTGGGCCTTAGCGTATGCCTCAGGGAAGAGTTTTGCCGTTCCCATAACTTCACCGGTAGAACGCATTTCAGGTCCTAAAATAGGATCGGATCCCGGGAATTTATGGAACGGAAGCACAACTTCTTTTACAGAGTAGTAAGGAGGAATAATTTCCTTATTGACTCCCTGATCTTCAAGAGACTGTCCTACCATGATGCGTGCAGCAATCTTGGCAAGCGGTAATCCTGTAGCTTTTGACACGAACGGTACGGTGCGGGCAGCGCGCGGATTTACTTCAATTAAGTAAATCTTGTCTTCGCGCACGGCAAGCTGTACGTTCATTAAGCCGCGGACATCAAGCTCCATAGCAAGGTCACGTGAAATACGGGAGATTTCATCAATGATTTCCTGGCTTAAATGCCAAGGCGGCAGTACGCAGCTGGCGTCGCCTGAGTGAACACCGCATTCTTCGACGTGTTCCATAATTCCGCCGATAATAACCTTCTTGCCGTCGCAAACTGCGTCAACGTCAATTTCGGTTGCGTGATCAAGGAATTTATCCAAAAGAACCGGTGCTTTGTTGGAGACTTTAACGGCTTCAGCAAAATAACGGCGCAGATCTTCCTCGTCATAAACGACTTCCATGGCTCGACCGCCTAAAACGTATGACGGACGTACGACCAGCGGATAGCCGATCTTGGAAGCGATATTTACTGCCTGATTTAAAGAAGTGGCAGTACCGTTTTCCGGCTGGAGCAGCTTAAGACGTTGTACTGCTTCTTGGAATCTTTGGCGATCTTCTGCTCTGTCGATAGCATCAGGGGATGTACCGATGATAGGAACGCCAGCAGCTTCAAGTTTACGGGCAAGTTTTAACGGAGTTTGTCCGCCGAACTGCACAATTACGCCAACGGGTTTTTCTACGCGTGCAATTTCAAGAACGTCTTCAAACGTTACCGGTTCAAAGTAGAGTCGATCGGAAATATCGTAGTCGGTTGAGACGGTTTCAGGGTTGCAGTTGACCATGATGGTTTCGTAACCGTCTTCGCGTAAAGCCATTGAAGCGTGTACGCAGCAGTAGTCAAATTCAATACCCTGTCCGATACGGTTAGGTCCGCCGCCTAAGACAATAATCTTCTTGTTATTTGTAGGATTTGACTCACATTCCTGCTCATAAGTTGAATACATGTAAGCCGTGGAGGTAGCAAATTCGCCGGCACAAGTATCAACGCGCTTGTATGTAGGATAAATATCAAATAACCAGCGGCGTTCACGTACTTTGCTTTCTGAAACATGAAGAATATCGGCAAGGCGGGCATCAGAGAATCCGCGAGCCTTTAAGTCACGCATTTCTTCAGGATCGACGGACTTTAAGGTACGTCCTTTTAAGGAAGCTTCAATATCGACAAGCTCTTTAATTTGACTTAAGAACCAAGGATCGATATGAGTGTAATTAAATACTTCCTCAATAGTCATGTTCATGCGGAAAGCATCGGCTACATACCATATACGATGAGCACCAGCTTCCTCAAGCTCATGCAGAATCTTGGTGCGGGCGTCTTTATGAGTCATGTCAAGACGCGGGTCAAGACCGTTTTTACCGGTTTCAAGACCGCGCAACGCTTTTTGTAAAGATTCCTGGAAGGTTCTACCGATTGCCATGACTTCACCGACAGATTTCATCTGGGTGGTGAGGCGATCGTTGGAGTTAGGGAATTTTTCAAAGTTAAAGCGCGGTACTTTGGTTACGACGTAGTCAATTGACGGTTCAAATGATGCCGGGGTCTTGTCTCCGGTAATATCATTGCCAAGTTCATCAAGGGTATAGCCTACGGCAAGTTTTGCGGCAATCTTGGCAATCGGAAAACCGGTTGCCTTTGAAGCTAATGCTGATGAACGGGAAACACGCGGATTCATTTCAATAATGACCATACGTCCGTTTTCAGGATTTATACCGAATTGGACGTTGGAACCGCCGGTTTCTACGCCGATTTCACGCAAGACGGCCATAGCGGCGTCACGCATGATTTGATATTCCTTATCCGTAAGGGTTTGTGCCGGAGCTACGGTAATTGAGTCACCGGTATGAATTCCCATAGGATCAACGTTTTCAATGGAGCAGACGATGATGCAGTTGTCTTTGCGATCACGTACTACTTCCATCTCAAATTCTTTCCAGCCGATAAGAGATTCGTCAATAAGAAGCTCGTGAGTAGGGGAGCTTTCAAGACCCTTGGTGCAGATTGCTTCGAATTCTTCAGGATTGTATGCGATACCGCCGCCGGTTCCGCCCATAGTAAACGAAGGACGAATGATACAAGGGAAACCGACTTTTTCTTGTACTTCCCATGCTTCTTTAAGAGAGTGGGCAATACCTGCGCGAGGGCATTCAAGACCGATTTTTTTCATGGCGGCATCAAAACGTTCACGGTTTTCCGCTTTATCGATAGTATCGGCGTTAGCGCCAATCATTTCGACATTGTATTTAGCTAAAACACCGTGACGTTCAAGATCAAGAGCGCAGTTTAAAGCAGTCTGTCCGCCCATTGTCGGCAATACGGCATCAGGACGCTCTTTGGCAATGATCTTTTCAACAACACGCCAATGTATAGGTTCAATATAAGTTGCATCGGCGATATTAGGATCGGTCATGATGGTAGCAGGATTGGAGTTTACCAAAATGACGCGATAGCCTTCCTGGCGCAGCGCGCGGCAGGCTTGAGTTCCTGAGTAGTCAAATTCACAGGCCTGACCGATTACGATAGGACCGGCGCCTAAAATTAAAATACTTTTTAAATCTGTACGCTTTGGCATTCTTCCTATCCTCTGTTACGGTATGCACGCATTAAGTCGATAAAATGATCAAACAAAGGTTTGGGATCGTGAGGACCTGGGCTTGCCTCAGGATGTCCCTGGAAGCTAAATGCCGGACAATCAGTGCGTTCGATGCCTTGTAAGGTTCCGTCAAATAATGACACGTGAGTTATTTTTAAAGTGTCGGGTAAAGTGTCGGCATCAACGGCAAAACCGTGGTTTTGTGAAGTGATGTAAACACGGCCGGTGGCGATTTCACGAACCGGATGGTTTGCACCGTGGTGACCGAATTTCATTTTTACGGTTTTTGCCCCTGATGCAAGACCGAGAAGCTGATGACCTAAGCAAATACCGAAAAGCGGGACTTTGGCTTTCATTAGTTCCTGAATCGCTTCAATGGCATAGGTACAAGGTTCAGGATCGCCCGGACCGTTTGACAAGAATACGCCGTCAGGATTCATGGCAAGGACTTCTGAAGCTTTAGTAGTTGCAGGAACTACAGTGATCTTACAGCCGCGGGAGGCAAGCATGCGCAGGATATTGCGCTTGATGCCGAAGTCGTAGGCGACGACATTAAATTCCGGATTATCGATATTAACGTAACCTTTACCAAGCTGCCATTCACCTTCAGTCCAAATATACGGCTTTTTGGTTGTTACGACGCTTGCCAAATCCATACCTTTAAGTCCGGCAAAAGCACGAGCTGCGGCAATAGCTTTTTCCGGAGTCATGGAAGGATCGGTAGTAAGGCAGCCTGACTGAGCGCCTTTTTCGCGGATAAGGCGGGTGAGCATTCTGGTATCTATACCGTAGATGCCTGCTTTACCGTGTTTTTTAAGATAATCGCTAAGAGAAAGAGAAGAACGGAAATTGGATGAGACGATGGAAAGATCTTTGATAATTAAACCGGCTGCGCAAATATCTGCCGATTCGAAGTCCTCATCATTTGTTCCGTAATTACCGATATGAGGATAAGTTAAAGTTACTAATTGACGGGTGTAGGAAGGATCGGTGAGAATTTCCTGATAACCAGTCATGGATGTGTTAAAGACCACTTCGCCGGTTTCGGTCACACCGGGAAGGCCGAAGCCTTTCCCTTTAAAGACTGTGCCGTCAGCGAGTGCAAGGATTGCGGAAGTTACCACAAATACCCCCAGAATTCAGAGCTGAAACCACAGACTTTTGATCTTGGCAAGCAAAAATATGAGATATTTTTGATGTAGATCTAAGTCCGTACTATTTTATCTTGATTTAACAATTTTTCAAGATTAGAAAAGTCAGATTTAGCCTTGGTGAACACTTTTTAGTAAGACCAAATACGTTTGGCATTTGAAGCAATTTTCTATACTATTGAATAAATTGCTGAGAATAAGGGAAGTTAATATGGTGTCGGACGTTGAAATATATGCGTTTATAAATGAGTCTTTATCAAATGAAAGTATTCCTTTATCTCTTGAAAATGTTGAAGCAGGTTTTCCTCTGCCCAACGGCGGCCAGATAGACAGGCGTTTAGACGTTAATTCTTATCTTCTTGATCATCCTAAAGCGACGATTGCCTTTACTGTAAGCGGAGAGTCCATGATTGACGCGGGGATTCTTCCCGGGGATTTGGTATTGGTCGATACCATGAAGGAAGCTTGCGACAAAGATGTTGTGGTTGCCTCAGTGGATAATGAATATACGATAAAAGAACTCAGAATCGGTCCGCCGCTGCAGCTGTTGCCGAAAAACAAGGAGTATTCGCCGATTAAATTTGAAGACGGAATGGAGGTTAAAATTTTAGGTCCCGTTGTTTCGGTGATCAGAAAATATAAGTGAAAGAGCGCACGAATTTCGTATATAAATTTGCACAATTAAGATTTTTCTTTGAAAATCAGTTATTGTTATATGAAATTGATTAAAATAATAAAGGTAAACGACTTGCCTTAAGATAAGGAGTTTTTTTCATGATTGGAATTGTTGTTGTTTCACATAGCAGTAAGGTCGCAGAAGGCATTTGCGACATGGTACAACAGATTTCTTCTCGCGACGGTGAAAAGTTGCCGATTTATCCTGCAGGCGGTAATGCACAGGGCGGCTTAGGTACGGATCCTCAACGTGTTCTTGAAGCAATTAAAAAAGCAGATCAGGGTGAAGGCGTAGTTGTTTTAGCTGATTTGGGTTCTGCTGTTATCAGTTCTCAGGCTGCTATTTCCATGTTGGATGAGCCTTTGAGATCTCGCGTTAGAATTGCTGATGCTCCTGTTCTTGAAGGGGCAATCGGTGCCGGTGTTGAAGCGGCTTCTGATGATGTAAGTTCACTTGATCTGGTTGTTTCCACTGCTGAAGGTTCACGTCAGCTTCACAAGAAATAGTTCAGAGTTTTTCTATACTTTATCTTATTTTTTTAAGAGCGGGAGTAGAAGTACTTCCGCTCTTATCGTTTAGTACCCTAATTTAAATCTAATTTTTATCCTTTATCTTTAGATTTGTGTTAAGTCGTTGTGTTTTAGGAGCAATAGATGAAAAAATCTTTACAGGCTTTGTCTTTATCTTTAGCTGCCGGTGCAATGCTTTTATCTACACAAGCGTTGGCTGACAGCAAGTGTTCCTTAAAAGACGGAAAAATTACCGTTCAGGGAACGGGTACGATGAAAGTAATGCCGGATGAGGCTGTGTTAAGCTTTTCTGTTACCGAAATTAAAGATAATGCAGCAGCGGCCAGAAATAGCGTTGAAGAACGCGTAACCGGATTTATAACAGCATTAAAGCCTTTAAATCTCGGTCAAAACCAGATTTTGGCCGATAACCTTACTGTTTTCCCTAAATACAGCTATAACGAAGGAAAATCAAAGCTTGAGGGGTACAGTGCATATCGTGTGGTTAAGGTAACAGTTGATAATCTTGAGCTTATTCCTAAGGTTACTGATTTGGCCTTGGAATCCGGTATTAATGAAGTTGCAGGTTTTGAGTATCAGGTAAAAGATCTTGAATCGGTTAAAAAAGAAGCAGCTAAACTTGCAATTAAGGATGCAAAAGAAAAAGCTCAGCTTTTAGCTGACGGCTTTGAAGTTAAAATTGCGCATCCTTGTGATTTGCAGTTTGTTGAAGCAGGCTCAATCATGCCTTATCGCAATCGTCTTATGATGGCAAAGGTAGCGTCGGATAATGCTGCGGTTGAGGCATCGTATGAAGTCCAGCCGATGACCGTTACCACTCAGGTCAATGCGGTTTTTTCCTTAAAGTAAGTGTTTAATTAGTATATATGTTTTTTTTTAGCGGCTGTGTATGACATCACGGCCGTTTTTCTTTTTTGTCTTTTTAGCGGATAATAACGCCATTCCTTTTTAACACTGAAAAAACGATGAGAACTCTTGAATTATTAGCTCCTGCAAAAGATAAGGAAACGGCTATCGGCGCAATTTTGGCCGGATGTGACGCCCTTTTTATCGGAGGCCCCGCATTCGGTGCTCGGTTTGATGCGGCCAATAGTTTTGCTGATTTAAAAGAAATCTGTTCTTTTGCTCATCGTTTTAACGTAAAGGTTCATTTAACGTTAAATACTCTTTTATATGATGAAGAGCTAAATAAAGCTCAGGAAATCTTAAATGAAGCGGGAAAATGCGGAATTGATGCCGTAATTTTCCAGGATCCGGCGATTTTACAGCTTGATATTCCCAAAGGCGTAGAGCTGCATGCAAGCACTCAATGCGATATCTCTACAAAAGAAAAATTAAAATTTTATGAAAATTTAAACGTAAGTCAGGCTGTCCTGGCAAGAGAGTTGTCTTTAAAGGATATTCAAGCGTTTCACGAGTACTGTCCCAATATAAGACTTGAAGCATTTGTCGCCGGTGCTTTGTGCGTAGGACAATCAGGTATTTGTTATATATCTGAATATATGACAGGCAGAAGTGCCAATCGCGGTCAGTGTGCGCATATCTGCAGGCTGCCGATGGATTTGTATGATAAAGAAAACAAATTGGTCGCACACGGGCATCTTTTATCGATGAAGGATAATTTTGCCGGGGATGATTTAAAGGATCTGATTGATGCCGGTGTCAGTTCATTTAAGATTGAAGGCAGGCTTAAAGATCGTGATTATGTAGTTAATATGACTGCAAAATTTCGCGAACTTTTAGACAAGATTATTGCCGATTCCGACGGTGAATTGTGCAGATCATCAAACGGCGAATGCAGGCGAAATTTTGTTCCTGATGAAAGACGTACATTCAATCGCGGCTTTACTGATAATCTTCTTTACGGGAATAATGATGATTTAGTTAATATTAAAAGTCCTAAATTTGAAGGAATGCCTATCGGTAAGGTAATTTCCGTAAATAGCAAAGGACAAAATACAAAGCTTTTAGTTAAACCGTTTAAAAATTTTAAAATTGTTAACGGAGACGGCTTTACCTATTTTAAAAGCGGAGAACTAACCGGTTTTAGGTGTAATAAAGCAAGTGATAGTAATGGTAATGTTTTAATTGAGGTTCACGGAAAAGCCGATATCCCGACTAATTTAGTATTAAAAAGAAATATTGATACGGCATTTATTAAGTCGCTGCATGCAAAAGATGCAGTAGAACGCTATATGAAGCTTAAAGGAAAACTTTATCTGGAAAACAAAGGAGAAAACTGTAAGCTGATTTTGTGTTATGCAGATGAATTAGAGCGCAGCGGTAAGGCTGAATGCTCTTTTAAATCCGTATTAGGATCTATGGCTCTTGATCCTAAGAATATTTCAGATAAGTTGAAAAAGTGTGCCGATCCTTATTTAAAGGTTGAAAGCATAGATTTTGTTTTTGCTGATTTTAATTTGCTGACTTTACCGATTTCTTCTATAAATGAGTTAAGACGACAGGCGCAAAATGATTATCTGTCAAAACTTGGTAAGGTTAATCCCGATTATAAATTTACATTGCCGTCTTCCTGGCCTTGCTATCCTTATGCGATAGATGAAAGATTAGTGTTAAATAAAAGTGCACAAGCCTTTTATTCTAAATTTTCAGCTGATGAATCTAAATTAAAAAATATTGTAAAACAAAGTGTTATGACAAGCCGTAATTGTCTTATCCGTAATCATTGCTTATGTAGTAAAGATGGGGGAAAGACTTCAGGTTATACTTTGGTTATAGGAAAGCATCGGTTTAAGATAGTTTGTGATTGTGTTGCCTGCAAAATGCATTTGATTGCCTTGTAGCTTTGCTGATTTAGAAAGTTAAGAGAAAAAACATGCAAAAGTATGAGACAGCCGTTGAGTTTTTAGAGGACGATGATTTTGATGCCCAGGCTTTGCCTGATTTAAATGAAGTTTTTGATGCCGGCGGACTTTTAAGCATAAAACTTAAAAATTATTTTCCTCGAGAAGGTCAAAAAGAAATGGCGAAGGCGGTCCAGAATGCGTTTGCTAACGGCAAGATTTTAATTTCTGAGGCAGGAACTGGTACCGGTAAAACTTATGCTTATTTAATTCCCGCTCTGCTTGCAAGAAAAAAAGTCGTAATTTCAACCGGAACAAAAGCACTTCAAGATCAGCTCATAAAATATGATGTTCCTAAGCTTTTAAGTCTTTTAAAACTTAAAACTCCGTACACGGTTTTAAAGGGTTTTAATAATTATTTATGTCGTAAAAAGCTTGATGATATAAGGTATGGAAATGTTCTGGCGCCAAAAACCTTAAACTATGTTAAGGCAATAGAAAGTGATGCGATAATTAATAAAGATAATGATAATGCTGATTTTGCGGAAATTAATTCCAAGCTGCCGCTTAAAATAACTGAACTTTTAACTTGCTCAAGAGCCCAATGCGCCGGTAAAGATTGTCCTTATTATCCCGACGAGTGCTTTGCTTTAATGGCACGGCGCCGCTCTCAGAAAAGTCAGGTGGTGATTATCAATCATTCTTTATTTTTTGCTTCAAGAGAAACCGATAAAAATCCTAATAAATCAATGCATCTTCTGCCTGATTTTGATGCCTTGGTTTTTGATGAAGCTCATGCTATTCCTGACGCCTGTCGCTCTTATTATTCCTGCAGTGTTTCGCATCGCGGCTTTATGCAGTTTACTGAAGATTTTCTTGCGGTTTTGCGTGATATTGATTTTGAAGGAATTGAAGCGTTCAATACTTTATTTGTGAAGCTAAATACCGCATCAAGAGAATTACTTGATATGCTGCGGCCGTATAAAGGCTCAAATGACATTCGATTGCTTAAGTATTTAAATTTTACTGCTGATGCCGATTATTCCGGGCTTAAAGTAAATTCTTTGTTTCGCAATAAAATGGGTGAGATTTATTTGGCGCTAAAAGATATCGCTAAATTAATAAAAAGCAACGCTGAATCAAATCCTGACCGTTTTGAAAAATTAACTGAAACAGTTAATGAAATGATGGATACCGTTGTTGCGGTAATGACATTTGATCGGAATAAGGACGGAACTAAAAAAGACAGTAATTATGTTGCTTTTAGTGAATGCAGTGAAAAAAATTATATTTTGACCATATCTCCTTTAGATGTTGGCGGTGCACTTAAAAATGAGTTCAGTGCGCTTTTGGAGAAGGGAACCGGTATCGTGATGACATCCGCAACCGTAAGCGTCAATAATGATTTTACAAAATTTATTTATGACGCAGGCTGCGCGGACTTAGACCCTAAGACGTTAATCGTTCCGTCAATTTTTGATTATGCCAAAAACTCACGGCTTTTCGTATCTGAAGCTTTTCCTGACAGTAATGACGATGAGCGTATTGTAAAAATTATAAATATGCTTATGCCGGCAATAGAAGAGGTTCGCGGCGGCGTATTTTTCTTGACTACATCATATAAAGCATTAAAAGAAGCCGATTCAATTTTGCGTGAAAAACTTAAAGATAAGCGTCGGGTATTATGTCAGGCATCAGGCAAATCAAATTTTGCGATGATGGATGAATTTAAAAAAGACGGAAATGCCGTTTTAATCGGTACTTCTTCTTTTTGGGAAGGCGTTGATGTTCCCGGAAAAGCTTTGTCTTTGGTTATTATTGATAAGCTTCCGTTTGCACCTCCTAACGATCCGATTTATCAGGCAAGAGCGGAAAAATGTCGAAACAAAGGAATTGAGCCTTTTGTTAATATTTCATTACCTGAAGCTGTAATTACTCTGCGCCAGGGAGTGGGCAGATTAATAAGACAGGAAAATGATACCGGTGCAATGGTTATATGTGATCCGCGGTTAATTGCGCGTAATTACGGCCGATTGTTTTTATCTTCGTTGCCGCCTATGCGTCGCTGTAAGGATATTTCTGATCTTATGAGCTTTTTAAAAGCTCAGGATTAAAAAAAGAGTTTTTGTTTTTTTAAATTTGATGATTTTGCGTTATTCTAGCGCTTAAAGTTTTTAAACGGTTTCGGAGGATCTTTCAGTGCTGCTTGCTTTGGATACTGCTACGGAAAATTGTTCGGCTGCTTTGGAAAAAGACGGAAAAATATTTAGTGTAAGCGAAGTCGCTTTGCAAAAACATGCCGCGATCATTTTACCGATGATTGATTCTTTGTTAAGCAATGCCGGAGTAAAGCGCGAAGATTTACAGGGAATTGTGTTCGGTAGAGGTCCCGGTTCTTTTACCGGCGTTCGTATCGGTACGTCAATAGCTCAAGGCTTAGGTCTCGGTCTTAATATTAAAGCTTTGGGAATAAGTGATTTGAAAGCTCTTGCTTTTGAAGCTATAGGCGATAAAGAAGGAAAAGTCGTAGCTTCAATTGATGCAAGAATGGGTGAAGTATATTTTTGCATTTATGAGAAAAAAGGCGTTGATTTAATTGAACTATGTGAAGAACAGGTAATAAAACCGGAAACGGCAGTTTCCTTATGTAAAGAAAAAGCTCCGGATGCTGTATATGCCGGTACGGGAGTGGCAATTCTAAAAGATCATGGTTTGGATCTTAATACTCAGGTGTCCGTTCTTTATCCCGATGCTAAGGCAATGTTAAAACTTGGAGCTCTATCTTTTTCAAGTGCCGCATGCGATCCGGCTGAAGCTTTACCGGTATATTTGCGTAATGAGGTAACTTGGAAAAAGGTTTCTGAACAAAAATTAAAAGTTTAAGCGGCTAATTTTTTGCTAATTACCGAGTTTGATACTATATATAAAGTATCAAATAAGAGGATTGTTTTATGCAAAAAAGCGGTTTATTTTTTATTATATGCGCGTTTTCCATAACCGCTCTTTGTGCATGCTCATCATCTGTTGATTTCAAACCGCAGTATGCAAGCGGAGCTGAACTTAATCCTAGGGTTCAAGGTGTTCCTGCCGTTTCGTTGATGGCTCCGAATGCAGCTTTGAAAGTTAAAAAAGCCGATAGTGATAAAAATTTATCCGGAAAGTTAAGTTCAAGTGAGCCCAAACCTGCCGTGGAACCTCCTGAGGCTAAGCAGCAGAAAGTAAAAGCAAAGCGGGTTTATGTGCCTTACTACTACGATGATTATTACTATCGTCCTTGGTTTCGTCCCTACATGGGGTGGCATTGGGGCAGTCCGTGGCGTCACAGATCACACTCTCATTTCGGGGTCGGTCTCGGCTTCGGTTTTTAATCTTTAAGTTTTTTCTTGCGATTTTTTTTTATTCGGCCTGAAAGATCGTAATTTGTGATAATTATTTCCTTTATCTGACCGCGAGTGCTGCCGCTTGCGTTAATGCTGCGTGTAGCATTAATCATTTCCATTTCAAAATTTTTGTAAAGATTGATAATAAAAGGAGCTGTCGAGTTAGACAGCATAAATTTGATGCCGCGTTTATCAAGTTCTTTACAGAATTCAAAAAGCTCGTAGTCATTTTCTTCAGTCCACTGAACAGGCTGATATGAAGTAAATGACTTTTCGGAAATCGGGAAATAGGGCGGATCGAGATAAACGAAAGCATCGGAGTCTATATCGTCCAGTAAATCATAAAAATGACCGCAGCGTATGTCGGTCGGGTTTTTGTGCATATAGCTGTTAGCCGCATCAAGAACCTCATCATCGCAAATTTTAGGATCTGTATATTTACCGAAGGGGGTATTAAAATAATTTTTGCTGTTTACTCGATAAAGTCCGTTAAAACAGGTTTTTATAAGATAAATAAAACGTGCGGCTCTTTTAATTTTAGGTAAATTCAAAAAGTCAGGATCACGATCTAAAGCACGGATCTTCAAGAAAAAATCTTTGTCGTAAGGATAACTTCTTAAAAGTGTTTTTAATTCGTCAAGATTGTCTCGAATTTGAATATAGGTATTTATAAGCTCCTCATTAGTATCATTGATAATTGATTTAGGAGCATTTAAAGCAAAATATACGCATCCGCTGCCTACAAAAGGTTCGACAAAACTTGAAATTTTGTCAGGCATAAAGAATAAAAGCTGATTTAAGGTACGGCGTTTTCCTCCGGCCCATTTAATAAAAGGTTTAACCATATCATTTTTATTTACGGTATACATTTGTGATCCTTTTTATTTTTAATTTTTTAAAGTTCAGCTTTTTTTGTATCTGGTGTTGTTGCGCCGTCATTTATTGGTTTTTCTGTCGACCCGATTTCGATCGGATCTCCTAAGAATGTCGGCTTAGTATGTAATATATACATGTCGATAACACATTTTATTCGGGCAAAGAATTCACGCAATTTAACTTTAAAATTACTGCCTTCGCTGTAAGGGTCGGATGCGTTAAAGCCGATAGCATCAATACCAAGGTGATCTGCAATGAACAACGCTCTTTCATTATGGAATTCTTGCGAAATTATCGTTACTTTGTTAAGCATGAATACCTTATGGGCGCGAATAACTGAATCATTGGTTCTAAATCCGGCGTAATCGGCAACTATTCTATCTTGCGGAACTCCGGCCTTGAGTAAGGCTTGCATCATTTGGCGCGGTTCATTATATGACGCGTGACGGTTGTCGCCTGAAACTAAAATATAATCGATTTTTTTATGGCGGTATAAGTTCGCAGCCGCCATGATCCGGTTAGTAAAGTATTCGTTAGGTTGGCCAGGTGCAACGTTTGAAGATGTTCCCAGAAGTAAACCTACTTTGTTGTAAGGAACTTCATCGTAACTGTCGTAAGTATTAAAAGCAAAGCTTGAGATTCTAAGGATACCGAGCAGTAAAAACATCGCAAACACGAGGATGGCGATTGATGCAAGATAAGCTAATATCTTGATAAAACGTCCGAATTCGTATTGAAAATCGGTTTGCGATGAACGGTACATAATAATTTAAAGAACGTGTTTTATAAAATCAATTTTTCCAAGATGCTGATACAGATCTTCAATGTTTTTAGCATTCAAAACCTGCACCGGAATCGTATAAGAAATGTATTTACCATTAGAACTTACACGCGGAGATGCAACAATTTCTTGTACGCTTCCGGGCACTATTTCTTCAATATGTTTTTTTACTTCATTTAAAGCATCTTTTTTAAGTGCATCGACAATAATGCGGAAATCGACGATGCACGGGAACTTTAAAAGTTCTGAGAACTTACTTGTCATTGCTGTCGTTACTCTCGCTGGTAAAGAACATGTAAGCTTTATCCCAAAGCTGGCTGAAGAATCCGCCTTCATTAACCGCTTCTTTTGCTACCAAAGGAGCGCGGGATAATGTTTTATCATTTAATTTGAATTCAATTATGCCAAGGTTATCGCCTTTAGCTATAGGTGCGGTGAAAACAGCTTTATTCAAACGATAGCTTATTTTTATATTAGAACTGCTGCCGCGCGGAATCATCATTCCTACATCTTCATTTACGGTTAAATCAACAGAATCGGTGTCACCTAAACGAACCTCGCGTTTTAAAATGCTTTGGCCTTGTTTGAAGGGAGTATAGAGTTCAAAGAATCTAAAACCGTAGGAAAGCATCTGTCTGCAGAAATCAGCTCGCTGTGACTCACTTTTTGCTCCGATAACAGAGGCAATAAGACGCATGTTGCCGGACGGGGCTGAAGCTACAAGATTATAACCTACCTGAGACAAGTGTCCGGTTTTGATGCCGTCAACATTTAGGGTTTTGTCCCATAAAAGACGATTACGATTTGACTGCTTGATGCCGTTGAAAGTAAATTCCTTTTGGGCATAAATTGAGTACTCTTCAGGTAAATCCCGAATAAGAGCCCGACCTAAAAGAGCCATGTCGTAGGCGGTAGAGTAATTGTCTTCAGAGAAAAGTCCGTGTACGTTTGAAAAATGGGTATGGTTAAGTCCGAGCTGTTTTGCATAGGTGTTCATTACGCTGACAAAACCGGCTTCAGAACCGGCAAGATGAATTGCCATGGCTACGCATGCATCGTTGCCTGATTGGATGATTATGCCTTTATTTAAAGAGTCAACGGAAACGGTATCACCTACTTCAATAAACATTTTTGAAGAGTCGGAATAATTTTTTGACCAAGCTTCTTCCGTAATCATCACTTGATCGTCAGGTTTAAGTCGTCCGGCTTTGATTTCCATTCCGATAACATAAGAAGTCATCATTTTGGTAAGGGAGGCCGGCCAAATTTTCTTTTGTCCGTTGTGCTCAAATAAGACTTGACCTGAATGGTAATCCATGAGTACCCAAGACTCAGCATCAAAAGTTGGAGGAGACGGCAATACCAAAGGTGCCGATGCGGTATTTTGTACGCCTGATGCATTGGGAGCTGCTGCGGTCGGATTGTTTTTAAATTGAGCAAAGGGATCGGGAATGGCTTCTGCGCTTACTGCACAGGAAGATACGGTTAAAAGAAAAGCGCTTGCTGCAGCGATGATATTGTTGCGATTAAAAATATAATTCACTTTATTTAAGTCCTAAATTTTTTTTACGAAACTGTCGTTATACCCTAAGTTTTTCATTTCTTCAACTGCATTTTCAAGATCCTCTTCAACAATAGGACCGGTACGTAATCTATAGTATCCCGATTCTTTATTGATAACGATAGGATACGAGGTTAAACCGCGCAGCCTGTCAGAGATTTCGGAAGCACGATCTGAGGATTGAGTTGAGAAAAACTGTACGTAAAAACCGCCGGAGAGAATGCTGCTGTTCTTGTCTTGAAGAATAGGGGCAAGTACATTTTCATCTGAACTTTCTACAGTATTTTGTGCAATGTAGGAAGATTGAGAAGAGTTTAAAATCGTTCCGTCAGGGCTTACCTTTACCAGTTCTATTTTTACTTTTCCCGTACCTTTTTTAACTATATCAAGATAACGGGCTGCACTTTCTGATAGGTCAATGATGCGATTGCCGTGAAAAGGTCCGCGATCGTTGACTCTGACGATAACTGATTTGGCATTATTTAAATTAGTAACTTTAAGGTAGGATGGCAACGGAAGGTTTTTGTGCGCTGCAGAAAAACCTTTTTGATTGTAGGTTTCACCGTTTGAGGTTTTATTTCCATGGAAGCCGGGACCATACCATGAAGCGGTACCTATTTCCTCATAGGATTTGACATCGTTCCAGACTTTATAGCTTTTACCTAATACGGTGTAATTTTTGTTTCCTCCGCGGCTGTAGGGTTCGTATTTAACTTTGGCACCGGGAACTCCGGTTATATCTACAGGATCTTTTTGCGGATAGGGAATGGAGTTGTTCGGTCCTGTTCCGTAAACACCTCCTGATGATGATATCGCACCGTGGGTTTTATTGATGTCGCTTGAAGAGGAGCATCCGTTAAGGATAAAAATTGCGCTCAGCAAGGAGGCGACTAAAGTATAAGAAATTTTGTTTTTCATTTATTAATTATGGAATTCTGCTGTGTGGTTTTACTTTAATTCCGCGTTCAAGCAGGCGCTTATCGTGTTCTGCTCTTATGAAAACACTCAATTCATAAACGGCGCGAGCATAAAGCGGACTCTTGTTATATTTCATTATAACGTTAAAGTTGTGCAGACCTACGCCAAAACCAAGCTTATTATCTTTAAGTTCGAACTTAAATAAACGTACTTTTTCATCTGCAGGAATATTTACTTTGGTGGAAATGCCGTTTTCATACATTTCCCCAGCCGTAAGATTCCATTCCTTTTTCATTAATTCCGTAGGATCTTTTTTGGCAAGTGCCGGATAAAAAATGCCGTGGCCTTGATCCCAGCCGTGAGCTTTAAAGTAGTTGGCAACAGAGCCGATAGCATCTTCTATGTCATTAAACAAATTGATTTTACCGTCATTGTCAAAATCCACTGCATAGCTTAAGTAAGAGCTCGGCATGAATTGACCCATGCCCATGGCTCCTGCATAAGAGCCCAAGACGGATTTTAAATCCCAGTTTTCCCGATCGGCAAGGGCAACGAAGTTGGCAAATTCTTTTGAGAAATATTTTTCACGGGGAGGATAGTTAAAGCCTAAAGTGTATAAGGCATCAAGTACGGACCAATTACCCATGTTTTTACCGTAGAAGGTTTCAACGCCGATGATGGCACAGACGATTTCGGGAGGAACTCCGGTTTTTGCTTCTGCATTTTTTAGCGTATCTTCATGTTTAAAATAAAAATCAACGCCGGCGTTAACTCTTGATTTGGTAATAAAAAGATTTCTGTATTCCCACCATTGTTTACTTTCATAAGGCCTTGTCATAGTCTCAATGATTTTAGGTTGGAATTGTGCAAGTGAAATCGCTTGTTCAAGGCGTTTTACACTAACGCCCGAATGTTTTGACAGTTCGTTAAGATCGGCTGAATATGCAGTGCACCAGGGCAGAGTCATACAGAGTAAAAATAAAGATAATTTATTCTTAAACATGAAATTTTTTCCGAAAAAAACATTTAATAAAGGATACCATAGTAATAATTATTTTTCCTTTATTTAAAGCTTAATTCACGTTTGTGCGTTTGTACTGACATAATGATTCCGAAGCAAACGCTTAACGTGATCATTGCTGTTCCGCCATAACTTATAAGAGGAAGGGGCACTCCGACAACAGGCAGGATCCCGCTGACCATACCGATATTAACAAAGATATAGAAAACGAAAGTAAAGGATAAGGCGGCACATAGAATGCGTTCGAAATTACTTGAAGCATTAAGAGTAATATAAAGGCATCTTGAAATAAGATAGGTATATAAAGCCATTAAAACTAAAAAGCCGATAAGTCCGGTTTCTTCGGCTAAAACGGCAAAAATGAAGTCCGTATGAGATTCGGGAAGAAAATCCAGCTGTGATTGACTGCCGTTTAACCATCCTTTGCCGTATAGTCCGCCGGAGCCGATGGCAATTTTTGATTGAATGATATGATATCCGGCACCTAAAGGATCGGATTCGGGATTTAGCAGGGTAAGAACTCGCTGCTTTTGATAGTCATGAAGTACGTAATTCCACATGATGGGAATTATGGCTATGCCGGCGATAACTCCAGTTGCCAGCCACCAGATGCTAAGTCCGGCAACGAAAACACATAAAAAACCTGATACTAAAATTAAAATTGCTGTTCCTAAATCCGGCTGATGCAAAATAAGACCGACCGGAATCAAGATAATGACAAAAGCCCACAATACCGTTGAGGTCCTTGGCGGAATATCGTCACGGCTTAAAAAAGCAGCGATGGTAAGGGGCATTACCACTTTAAAAAGCTCTGACGGTTGAATGCGCATAAAACCGAGGTTAAGCCAACGCTGCGCACCTTTTGAAATATCGCCTACAAGTTCGACTAAAATCAGCAGAATTAATCCGCCTATATATAAATAAATTGTTGATTTGGCAAAAAGTCGCGGAGGAATTTGGGCAACGCAAACCATTACGCAAAAAGCAAGACCGGTTCTTATAATCTGCCGAAGAAGCATATCGGCATGCTGCCCTGACGCAGAATATAGAATAAACAAAGACAGCATTAAGGTTAAGATTTGTCCGAGCAGTAAAGGCAGGTCTATATGCAGATGCCATAAAAACTTCTGCAGATTATTAAAACGGTGCGGTTTGTTGTCAATAATGACTTTTTTTTGCACGAACATTACAGCCTCTTATTGCATATTGGCGTAACCGCCTAGTCCGAATTTCATTCTTACCGGGGTCTTTTCACCCATATATCCGGGATAGAGTTCAAAGTATTTATCCATCATTTGACGGATAATCGGGGCACCTTTTGCCGATCCTCCGCCTTCATTTTCCAGGATCACGGCAGCTAAAACTCGAGGATGATAAAAAGGAGCAAAAGCAACAAATAAAGCATTATCCCGGTGTTCTACGCGTAATTTACGCGCATCATAACGCTCATCTTGCTTTATGGATACTACTTGAGCTGTTCCTGACTTACCTGCCGCTTTGTAGCTTGCATCATGAAAAGCTCTCCTTCCGGTACCTTCAGCTCCGTTGATTACAAGGTACATTCCGGTTCTTACTACATCAAAATAGCTGTCGCTTTTTACTTTTAATTTTTTTCCGGCTTCAGGATCTTTATAGCTGTTTTTTTCATTTTGCATCCTTATTTCTTTGAGAAAGTGCGGCGTAACAAAATGACCTTTGTTGGCAACTAACGCGTGCGCTTTTATAAGCTGCATCAAAGTAGTAGTCCAATATCCTTGTCCGATGCCGATAGGTACGGTATCTCCCATATGCCACGGCTGCTTAAAGCGCTTTAATTTCCACTCGCGCGACGGATTTACGCCAAGAGACTCTTCATGTATATCAATACCGGTGGAACGACCGAATCCGTATTTATCAAGGTATTCATGAATGACGTTAATACCGGCGCGAAAAGCCAGATCGTAAAAATAAGTATCTGCGGAAATCTCAATAGCCCGATAAAGATCAAGCCAGCCGTGACCTGCCGCTCGCCAATCGCGGAAGCGATGAGTGGAGCCAGGCAGCATAAAAGCCGATGCACCGAAGTAAGTAGATGTCGGAGTAATCAAATCTTCGTTAAGACCCATGATTCCCATAAGCGGTTTTATGGTTGACGCAGGTGCATATCCGCCTTGGGTAGCACGATTTATAAGCGGGCGGTTGGGGTTATTTAAAAGTTTTGAGTATTCTCGGCTGCGGATGCCGCGGACAAAAGGGTTAGGATCGTATGACGGATTTGAATAACAAGCTAAAAGTTCGCCGTTATTCGGATCCATGACGACAATTGCCCCGCGCATCGATTTTAAAAGCTGCTGAGCATAATACTGAAGCCTAACGTCTAAAGTTAAAACAAGGTTTTTCCCGGGAATCGGCGGATTGTAGTCAAGAGTACGGATTATCTGACCGTGGCTGTCAACTTCCACTTCTCTGGTTCCGGTTATACCGTGAAGAATGTCTTCATAGTAGCTCTCGACGCCGAGTTTACCTATAGCACTGGTCCCTTCGTAATTATCGATTTTTCCTTCTTCAGTAAGGCGCTTTACATCATTTTCATTTATTCGCGAGACGTAGCCTATGGCATGAGTCATTATGTCGGCAAAAGGGTAATTGCGCTTTAAAGAGGAAGAAACCTGCACGTTAGGAAAAGCATGACGATGAACGGAAAAAGTCGCGATTTGATCTTCACTTAACATGTCGGAGATTTCGATGCCGGTAAAACGCTTGCGGGTTGTGGCCATAAAAAGAATGCGTTTTATATCGGATTCCGAAAGTCCGAGATCCATTAGTGAATTTAGCTTTAAAACGGTTTCTTTAGTGTCAAATTCTTTAAGCGGATAAAGCATTAAATGGTAGACGGGAAGGTTTTCGGCTAAAACTACCATGTTCCTGTCATAGATCATGCCGCGCTGTGGGATGACCGGCAGTACGCGAATGCGGTTTTCATTTGATCGGGTTTGATAGGTGTTGTGAGAAATAACCTGTAAATAATAAAGGTTGCCAAACAGTACCAAACATAAAAATATGGAAAAAATTACGCCGAATAAAACACGATTTTTAAAAATGCGGTTTTCAAGCTCGGTATTGCGGATCCTGATTTTTCCGCGCGCACGTACCTTGCGCGGCTTTTCTTTTTTGGTGAAAAGCTGCCTTTCTTTAGGACGTGATGATTTAAAACCGAACACTGTTTTATTACCCGTTAGGCACGATGATAGGGCAGACCGGCATCAATGCTGTAGGCCCGATATAAGGTTTCTGCAAGAACAACGCGAACTAAAGGGTGCGGCAGTGTCAATTTAGATAAAGACCATAATTCCTGTGCCCGATCTTTACATGCCTGGCTTAACCCATCAGGTCCTCCGATGAGTAAAGCTATATCTTGCCCGTAATTTTTCCATGCACCAAGTTTTTTAGCTAAAGCCACACTGTCAAACTCTTTGCCGTGTTCATCAAGGGCGATGACATAAGCTTTTTTCGGAATTGCTTCAAGAATCGCCTGACCTTCGCGTTCGGTGATTTTGGCAATATCTCCTTGGCGGCGTTTATCAGGCTGAATTTCATGAAGCTCAAGCTTAAGCTCAGGAGGCATTCTTTTTTGATATTCAGTAAATCCGGTAGTCACCCAGGCAGGCATCTTAGTGCCTACGGCAATCATGATAATTTTCACTGTTCGTCAATTCCGGCAGCCATGCAGCGGTAGAGGTTCTCAAGCTGGTAGCGCTGGCGGGTCTCGTCCTGCATGATATGAACTATAACGTTGCCCAAATCGGCAAGAACCCACTTGCCTTCAGCTGTTCCGTCAACTTCAACTCCGTGAATGCCGTGTTTTGCTAAATAGTCGACAAGTCTGTCGGCTATAGCGCAAACATGACGATTCGAGGTCCCAGTACAAATAAGCATAGTATCGGTAATAGAACTGTGTTCTTTTACGTCGATGGCGATTATATCAAGTGCTTTGGAGCTCTCAAGACTTTTAATCGCAGCTTCCTGCAGCTTAGCTGTAGTATCAAATTCGTTGGTGGTATTAATGATCACTTTTTATCCGTTAAGTTAAAAATTTTTGAAATTATAACATGCAAAGGTAAAGAGCATGAGGGATCTAGATTAATGAGTATAGATGGTGCTGTTTTATATATTCAATGACTTTTGCGTCAATAAATGGCTGAAGTTTTGCTTCAAATATTTCAGGGGTTTCATATCCTTCATGAATGATAGTTCTAAGACGGGTAGATGAAATATCAAGCTCACGAGAGTCAATCCAGAAGACATTGCCCGATGGTGTATTTAATGCATTTAGAGCGTTTTTACTCGTAGTTTCCGTTATAAGGCGATTTTTTAGGAAATGTTTAACTGAATAGGGCAATAATTCAGGATCGTATTGAGGCCTTGAAATAACGGCAAGGTGAGCATAATCGGTCAGGTTGAAACCGTTTTTCCAGGTATCAAGCGAGCATAGGGAATCGTATCCCATCATGAAAAATAAAGCTGTATCCTGTCCGTAGAAATTTCTAAATTCTCTTAAGGTATCGTAAGTGTAATGAACGAAAGCACTGTCGCGTTCACATTGATTGATATGCACGAAAGGAAAAGAAGCAAAAGCAAGCTTTAACATCATGAAACGATCGTTATAGCCGGCTCCCGGAACGGTTTTATGCGGAGGATTTCCGTTTAAAATGATTTCAACGCGATCTAGCTGTAATTCTTCTTTTAATCTTTTTACCAAGACGGAATGTCCAAGATGGACGGGATTGAAGCTTCCCCCGAAAAAGCCAATTCTTTCCACCCTAAAGCTCCTCTAAGTTCATTACAGAAAAATTATTTACAGCGGTACACATTCTTTGCAGACATAAAAATGCCGTTTTATTGTCAAATGAACTATAAGCCTTTGATGCACTTGCAAGAGTCTTGTTAAGATAATTTATCAATATTTCAGGCATTTGCAGGGCGGCTTTCATTATTGAATTTTGCGATTGGGGTAAACGGATGCCGTATTTGGCAAAAAAGGCTGTTTTTTCCTGAAATCCGGCATTTCTTAAATTTTGCGTTTTAGCTGCGGCAAGAGCGCTTAATGCATTATCAAGACGGGATAAAATTAAAGGCAAATTGGTGCTTAAGGTGTTGCCTTCAAGCGAGCATAGCGAATTTAATATATTAAGAGCTCTTAATCCTTGACCGTCAAGTATTGCGTCGGTTAGTTCAAATCCTGAAAAGCGGCTGTCTTTGCTAAAGTAAGTAAAAATATCTTTAATTGTGATTTTTTCAGTTTTTGCCGTCATTTTGACAATTTGCAGACATTGATCAATGGCCGTAAGGTTCCCTTCATAAGCAGAGGCTAGGAAAACGGCCGCATCAGGATCAATATAAAGGCCGTAACGGCGAGAACGAGAACTTATCCATCCGGGCATTTCATGTAAAGACGGCGGATACATGATCTCAAGAACTGAATTTTGATTTTTTAGATAGGCAATCGCGTCTTTGACGCGTAAATCGGCTTTACGTCCTTTTTTGCTTTCTTCTGCAAATGTTTTTGCAGATACCTTATTAAAACTTGCTGCAATACGCGGCAGATCAATAATGACTTGCAGATCTTCACGATTTTTTGAAATATATTTTGCAAGCAGCATTAATACGTCTGCTGCAGTTTTATCAATATCCTTTAGATAAATTTTAATAATTTTGCTTGTAGTAAAAAGACCGCCGTCAATAAGCTCATTTTCAAGGACGGCAAGATTGCTTTGTCCGCTTGAAGCAAAGTCTGAATAGGTAAAAAGCAGATATTCAGACTCCGGATATCTTTCTTTGTAACTATGATAAATCTCACTGCTGCGATCGTTTTTTAATAAAGGATCGTCTGAGGATAAGATAAAAACAGGAATAAAAATCTGCATCTTACACTTAGATATTAAGATCCTCAGGTGCCTCATGCAGCAGTTTAGGGGCTACTTTAGGCAGCTGCGGGCGATGATTCAATACATCTTGCCCGTTATTGAGATTATCAAGAGACACTTCCGATGATGTTGCTTTTTCGGCAGTATCCTGTGCTTTTAATGCTTCTATTAATGTCATTCCTTCATAACCTGAAGTTTGAATTTCAATGGACTCAGGATCGTCGCCTTCACTTGGCACTAAGACCAATTCTCCTGGCTGTGGAACTCTTGCATCAGGATCTGACTGTCTGCCTAAATAGCTAAGACGCATTACAAGCTGACTTGAAAGTTCATCATAGGTTTCATTGATGACAATGTTGATTTCATTATGTGATGCAAGATTTTGACCAGATTTATCGAGTACCTGGCGGGTAAGGGAATTGCGCATCACAATCGGGCGGTGATTAGGAATAAGTAATGTTGCAGCAGCTCTGACGATGATTGCACGTTCAAGCGTCTGTGCCCTTGAATCAACTGATGCAACATGGTTTGAAACTGACGGAGACGGGATCATCAATGAAGGAAGATCCGCGTCTTTGGGAACGGTCGGGGAGTTTTGGCTTATAACATTAACTCCCGACAAACGTAATTTTTGTACCACCATCTTATAAAAGGGATGGTGGTAAGAACCGGTAACGACGATTTCAGGCATTGCTTCGCTTAATTTGGTTTGATGCGGCAATGAAAAACCGCAGCCTGCAAGCACAAAGCTTACGCAGGTAATTAATATCAAAACAGCCTGACGCACGTTACCTCCTTAGGCGGCTACGATGTTAACGAGACGGCCTTTAACGTAAATTACTTTCTTAACGCTCTTGTCTTCAAGATACTTGACGATAGCTTCATTTGCAAGCGCGGCTTGTTTTACTGATTCATCATCAAGGCTCGGATCGATATTGATGCGGGCGCGGACTTTGCCGTTTACCTGGACAACAATAAGGATATCTTCTGCTTTTAATGCATCAGGATCGGCTTTTGGCCATGAAGCGTTATCAATTTCACCCTCATTGCCTAAAAGCTCGTAAAGCTTAAAGCAAATATGCGGAGTGATAGGATAGAGCATCAGGATAACTGCGTTATAAATCTCATAGCGAAGAGCAATTGAGGTTTCATCAGTACCGGTTTCCTTGGCGGCTGCATTTAACAGTTCCATAATGGAAGCGATTGCGGTATTGAAAGTCTGGCGACGACCGATGTCGTCAGTAACCTTGACGATAGTGGTGTGCAGTTGATGGCGCAGTTTGCGCTGAGCGGCGTTAAGTTTGCTCTTATCAAGAGGTTTAAAAGAAGAAGCGGAGGTCAAATCATAGATTTGATTCCATAACTTTCTTAAGAAACGGTTAGCTCCTTCCACTCCTGACTGGCGCCACTCAAGAGTCAGTTCTGCAGGGGAGGCAAACATCATAAACAGACGTACGGTGTCAGCACCGTAAAGACGGACCATATCTTCAGGATCGATGCCGTTATTTTTGCTCTTTGACATCTTGATCATGCCTTCATGAATGAGTTCATGACCTTGTTTGTCAACAGCTTTGGTGATATTGCCTTTGTCATCGCGGGTTACAATGGCATCAAGCGGGCTTACCCATACACGGGCGCCGTCGTCTATGTAATAGAAGGCGTCGGCAAGAACCATACCTTGGCATAATAAACGCTTAAACGGTTCATCATATTTGACCATGCCGCAGTCACGCATCAGTTTGAAGAAGAAGCGGGAGTAAAGCAGGTGCAAAACAGCATGCTCAATACCGCCGATGTACTGATCGACAGGCAGCCAATAATCACCGGCATCTTTTTCAACCATGCCTTTGTCATAGTTAGGAGAGCAATAACGGGCAAAATACCATGATGATTCCATGAAGGTGTCAAAGGTATCGGTCTCACGGGTTGCACTCTTACCGTTGTAAGTGGTCTTATACCATTTTTCGTCGGTTTTAAGCGGAGAGATAACACCGTCAATAGTAACGTCCGTAGGCAGTTTGACCGGAAGGTTTTCATCAACTTCAGGAACCAGTTCGCCGGTTTCATCAACGGTAAGCATCGGGATGGGAGCACCCCAATAGCGCTGACGTGAGATACACCAGTCACGAAGACGATAGTTAACGGTACGTTTGGCACAGCCTAAGCCTTCAAGTTTGTCGGCGATGGCGTCAAAAGCCTGTTTGAAGTTTAAGCCGTCAAATTCACCTGAATTAAAGAGAATACCGTGCTCGACATATGCTTCTTTTGAAATGTCAACTTCGCTGCCGTCGGCAGGACGAATTACCGGAATTTTTTCAAGACCGTATTTTTCGGCAAATTCATAGTCGCGCTGATCGTGGGCAGGAACTGCCATAACGGCGCCGGTACCGTAATCCATGATAACGAAGTTGGCCACCATGATGGGAATACGGCGTCCGTTTAACGGATGAATGGCATATCTGCCGGTTGCCATGCCTTTTTTCTCCATAGTGGAGATATCGGCTTCGGCAAATTTCTGGGTGAGGCATTCTTTGCAGAAAGCAGCAAGCTCAGGATTGTTTTCGCAAGCTTCTTTGGCAAGCGGGTGAGCTGCTGAAATTGCCATGTAGGTTACACCCATGAAGGTATCAGGACGAGTGGTGTAAACTTCACAGGTCTCTTCTGAACCTTCAATTTTGAAAGTTATCTGCAAGCCTTCTGATTTGCCGATCCAGTTGCGCTGCATGGTACGTACGCGTTCGGGCCAATCAGTCAGGGTATCGATATCTTTTAAAAGCTCTTCGGCATAAGCGGTGATTTTCAGGTACCATTGAGGAATTTCACGAAGCTCAACTTTGCTGTCACAACGCCAGCAGCGACCGTCAACGACTTGCTCGTTGGCAAGAACGGTATTATCGTGCGGACACCAGTTTACGGTTGATACTTTCTTATACACAAGTCCGCGCTTGTAGAGTTCACCGAAGAATTTCTGTTCCCACTTGTAGTATTCAGGGCGGCAGGTTGCAACTTCACGATCCCAGTCATAAGCAAGGCCTAACGCTTTTAACTGGCGCTTCATATATTCAATATTTGAATAGGTCCAGTCGCTTGGCTGAGCATGATTTTTAATGGCGGCATTTTCAGCGGGGAGACCGAAAGCATCCCAGCCTATCGGAGCCATGACGTTTTTGCCGAGTAAACGGTTGTAACGGGCAATAACGTCGCCTATGGTGTAATTACGGACATGTCCCATGTGAAGTCGACCTGACGGATACGGGAACATGACAAGGCAGTAATATTTTTCTTTATTTTTATCTTCCGTAGCGTGGAAAGTTTTGTGCTCTTCCCAGAATTTCTGAATTTGCGGCTCAATCTCTTGCGGATTGTATGCAACGTTGTTAGTTGCCATTCGTTTGTGCTCCGATATGCGGCAAATACGCCGTCTTTTATAACTAAAAATAAAAATACCTTGAAAGGTTATCTGAAAATAACTGTATATTTTGCCACGAATTCTCTAATTTGTGCAGGTTACATCAATAGTAAAAGAATAAAGACTCTTTAAAATCTAAATATTTGCTT
>NZ_CAJKVK010000015.1 GCF_905203285.1 uncultured Succinatimonas sp. | reverse complement strand
TTTTAAAGTAATATGAATTTTCTTATCAACTAAAAAAATAATCTTTAAGTTCTTATTTTGATCCCCATATAATATATGATTTTGTTTCTTATTAAGTATATTTATCTACAAAATAAATAAATTTATACAAAAAAAGAGCCGCGTATTAAGCGGCCCTCCATAAATAATAAATTCTTAATGTTTAAAACAAGAATGTTGCTCCCTCATCAGCTGATGATACGGTCTGACGGCAGGACTTGAACAGATAACGGCCATAAGTCTGCTCATTAGCTTCAACATCCGGGACTTCAGCGACACGTCCTTCAAGAGAGGTTAAGCAATTAATAGTACCTGCATCAGCATCGAAATCTATAAGATCTCCGTCCTTCAATAATGCAAGTTTGCCGCCGCGCAAAGCTTCAGGAGAAACATGCAAAGCTGAAGGGATCTTACCTGATGCTCCGGATAAGCGGCCATCGGTTAAAAGTGCAACTTTATAGCCTGCTTTTTGCAGATTTCCAAGAACCGGCATTAACTTGTGCAATTCAGGCATTCCGCTTGCTGCAGGACCTGCGTAACGAACAACGATAACCGCATCCTGATTAAGCTTGCCTTCCTTATAAGCTCTCTCAACGTCATGCTGATCGTTAAAAACACGAGCAGGAGCTTTAACATGATGATGTTCAGGTGCAACTGCTGAAATTTTTATTACGGAAGTACCCAAGTTGCCGTGCAATACCTTGATACCGCCCTTTTCGTTAAAGCAGCCGCCATCTGAAATCAAAACCTTAGGATCTTTACTCTCGCCGCAATCAACGAAAGTAAGCTTGCCGTCTTCGAGAACCGGAGTTGTCATTTGAGAAGCAAAGTCCCCAAATGAAGTCATAACGTCGTCATGAACAAGTCCGCGTTTATGCAGAGCTTTCATTAAAACCGGAACGCCGCCAGCTGCCTGCAATGCGTTGATATCGGGTTTTGCATTAGGATAGATGTTAACCAAAAGCGGTACGACTTCTGACAAATCACTAAAATCATCCCAAGTTAAGATATAGCCTGCAGCTTTAGCTATTGCGACCAAATGCAAAGTCAGATTGGTGCTTCCGCCCGATGCCAGTAACGCAACTACGGCATTAACTAAATTCTTTGCAGTGACAACCTTATACAAAGGACGAGGATCGCTGCCAAAACATGTTTTATCAAGAATACGTGCAGCAGCTTCATCATTTAAAGCTTGACGCAATTCAGTATACGGAGGAACAAAAGCAGAACCGGGCAGCATCAAACCCATTGCTTCAAGAACAAGCTGATTTGAGTTTGCTGTTCCGTAGAAAGTACAGGTGCCTTGAGAGTGATAGCAGGCACATTCCATCTGCTGCAATGCACTTTTATCCAAAAGACCTGCGGTATATTTCTGACGGATTTCACTCTTTTCCTCATTGGAAATTCCGGTACTCATAGGACCTGCCGGAACAAAAGCTGTCGGTAAATGACCGTATGAAATTGCACCCATAATCATACCCGGGGCAATTTTATCGCAAATACCTAAAAGCAAAACTCCGTCAAAAACATTATGAGATAAAGAAACTGCAACGGACTGAGCAATAATATCTCGAGAAAACAGAGACATATCCATACCGGGTTGTCCCTGAGTGACACCGTCACACATAGCCGGGACGCATCCTGCCACCTGAGCGGTAGCTCCATGCTTTGCAACCTCGACTTTTATTGCATCAGGATAGACTTTGTACGGACAATGAGCACTTAACATATCATTGTACGCACTAACTATACCGATATTGGCAGTCTCGTCCTTAAGAATAGTCGCTTTATCTGCTGCCTTTTCACTTGCAACGGCATGCGCTAAATTTGAACATGTTAGAATCTTACGCCCGCGGCCCAACTTCTCCTGAGCTAAAACCATATTCATGTATGCATTACGGGTTTTCTCAGAACGCTTTTCAATACGCTCAGTTACTTCACGGACTACATTATTTAGCATTATCAAGCTCCTTTTCTTTAGATATGACTGCTTCATAAGCCAATTCGATTACCTCTTCGATCGGATGATCGATATCAACGGTAACAACATCTTTTTCATCGGGTCCCGGAACCTCAAGAGTATCAAACTGACTTTGAACCATTTCAGGTTTCATATAATGACCCTTGCGTTTGGCCATGCGTTCCAGCACCAATTCCTTTGAGCCGGCCAGATGAACGAATATAAGATTTGGATCGCCTTGACGGATAATATCGCGATACTTGCGCTTTAATGCAGAACAAACGATAACACAGCAAGCACTGCGGCGGGACATTGAATAGAAAACATCACCGATACGCTCAAGCCAAGGCTGACGATCTTCGTCATTTAACGGAATTCCGCTGCCCATCTTCATGACGTTGGCACGAGGATGCAAATCGTCCCCGTCAATAAAACGAACGTTCATTTTTTCGGCAAGAGCGATACCTACTGTTGTTTTACCTGTACCGCAAACACCCATAACCACAATACTTCTCATTTTGCACTCCAGGAAATAATTGTGAAAAGGTTCACAAAATCTACTAAAACGTGAAATCAGTGTTTATTTTATCAAATGTGACTGGTAACATGTTATCAGTAACATAAATTATATGTGATTTTTATCACAGGATTGAAAAATTGAGTTCCCATTCGGAGGGCACATGGATCAGTCAACAATGGCACATACCACGCAATACCTGCTTTCTGTAGCCGGTATCGCAATTATCTTTTTATTGTTTCTTATTATGAAATTGAAAGTTCATGCTTTCCCGGCACTGATTATCGTCAGCTTCTGCACGGCAGTTGCCACCGGCATTGAATTTTCACAAATCGTTCCTGCAATGTTAAACGGCTTTGGAGGAACGTTAGCATCTGTAGCATTGCTGGTCGGACTCGGCGCAATGATCGGAAAGATCTTGGAAGTTTCAGGCGGTGCTCAGGTTCTTGCAGATACGTTAATAGGATGGTTCGGCAAAAAGCGCGCTCCTCTTGCTTTAGGCGTAGCTTCATTGCTGTTTGCCTTCCCTATTTTCTTTGACGCAGGCCTTGTCGTAATGCTGCCTGTTATCTTGTCTGTAGCTAAAAAACTCGGCGGTTCAGTTATTTTATACGCCCTTCCGGCAACCGGTGCTTTCTCGGTAATGCACGCGTTCCTGCCTCCGCATCCGGGTCCGGTTGCTGCAGCCGGCATTCTCGGCGCCAACGTAGGATATCTTGTGTTTATCGGACTTATTATCGGTCTTCCCACCTGGTACTTAAGCTCTTATTTATTCGGCTTATGGGCCGGTAAAAAATGGTTTGCCAAAGTTCCTGATCTCTTCTCTCAAAACGACATGGATACTTCAGATCGCAAACCGCCTAAATTCGGAACCGTTGTCGGCATCCTTTTAACTCCGATGCTGCTTATTTTCTTAAATACCGGAATTTCCACTTTACAGGCAACAGGCTCTTTACCTAAAGACAACACTGCGTTAGCTGTTATCTGCACTCTTGGTCAAACACCTATTGCCCTGCTGCTTACGCTGTTATTAAGCCTTTTTGTGTTCATCAAAGCATTTGAGGCAAAACGCCTGAATGAATTATGCGAAAAAGCTTTAGGTCCGATTTGCTCTGTTATCCTCGTAACCGGTGCCGGCGGTATGTTCGGCGGTATTTTGCGTACTTCAGGAATCGGCGATGCTTTAGCTTCCGTGCTTTCTGACATGGGTATTCCGGTAATTCTGGCAGCTTTTATTATCTCGGTATGTCTGCGCGTGGCTCAAGGCTCTGCAACCGTAGCTCTTACTACTGCCGCGGCTTTGGTTGCCCCGATCGTTACCAAGAATGCGGCAAACTTCAGCCAAATTGATCTCTGCGCCATCGTTGCGGCAATTTCAGGCGGTTCTGTAGTTATTTCTCACTTTAACGACTCAGGTTTCTGGCTAGTTAAAGGCTTATTCGGCCTTGATGAAAAAACCACTTTGCGTACCTGGACCGTGCTTGAAACACTGCTTGGTACCATCGGATTCATCTTCGCCTGCATTATCTATATGATTTTCTAACGACAATCTCCTCAACAAAGTCCCGACCTTAATCGGGACTTTTTTCAAAAATTACTAATCACGCTGTCAAATATTCACCCTTTTTATCAAAAAATTATTAAAATACATACAGATAATTTAAGGAAAATGAAGTGAAAAGACAACGCACCACCCTACAGGATATTGCCGACAAAGTCGGAGTTACCAAGATGACGGTTTCTCGTTATCTCAATAACCCCAATAATGTTGCTAAAGACACACAAAAAAAAATAGCTGAAGTTATCGATGAACTCGGTTTTATTCCCAATAGAGTTCCTGCGATGCTGTCTAAAGCATCGTCAAAAGCGATTGGCGTATTAATTTCATCATTTTCCAATATGGTATTTGCCGATCTTATAAACGGCATTAAAAGCGTAGCTAAAAAAGCCGGATACAGCGTTCTTATCATGCATACCGGATATAGCGCTGAAAGTGAAGAAGAACAAATCAACGCTTTATTATCCTACCAAGTGGATGCAATTATTCTTACGGAAGAAATACATTCGGAGATTTCAGTTAAAAGATTAAAGCTTGCCAAAATCCCCATCGTTGAAGTTATGGGATACGTTGAAAATCCTATAAACATGACCGTTGGAGTAGATACTTTTAATACCGCCTACGCCGTAACCCGCGGCCTAATAGAAGCCGGACGTAAAAATATAGCTTATTTCGGCGTACGCCTTGACTATCGAACATTACAGCGTCAACGCGGTTATGAAAAAGCCATGCATGAGGCAGGACTTAAAGGACTCAGCCTTGAGATTCAAGAGCATTCTAATTTCTCATTGGGCAGTACTTTAATGATGAAAACTTATGAAAAAAATCCAAATCTTGATGCTATCTTCTGTACCAACGATGACGTTGCCGTTGGCGCTTTATTTGCCTGTCTTAAACTAAAACTCTCAATTCCAAATGATATAAGCATCGTAGGCTATAACGGATTGAACATCGGAACCGTAACCGAGCCTAAATTATGCAGCATCAGTACGCCGCGTTTTAATATGGGAGCATTGGCAACCCGAATGATCATAGAAAAACTTACCGCCAAATTTACCGGAATGCAGCATATAAAAGTTCCGGCAAAAATAACCGAAGGCAATTCACTTACCAAACATGAATATGAATGTATAAAAGAGTGTCTTGAAAAATACGCCAGTTAATGACCGCCAAAAGAGCTTTAATTATAGTTAATACCGGAAGCCCCGAATGCAGTATTTCGAGTATTAAAACTTTTCTAAAGTTGTTTTTAACCGATAAGCATGTAATACGAATACCAAAAGCTCTTTGGTATCCGATACTTTACGGTTTTATTTTACGCAGACGACCTTACGCTCTTTTGAAAAAATATCAGAAAATTACAATAGACGGAAAAACTCCTCTAATATTTTATGAACAAAATATTATTAAAAAACTTCAGATATTTAGTGAAAAGCAGAACATAAAACCTTTTTATGCCAATCTGTATTCACCTCCTTATATTGAAGATGTTCTAAAAATTTGTCTTAAAGAAGAAATTTCAGAGATAAAAGTACTACCTCTCTTTGCGCAGTATTCGACTGTTACAACCAAAGCCGTCATTGATAAATTTCAAAAACATATTAAAGGCAGCTGTAAAATTTCCTTTGTAACCGACTTTTATGCAGATCCTTTATATATAAAAGCATTACTTAAAAATTTAAGCAGCGCAAAAATTAATGCTGATACACCCTTGCTGCTTGCTTACCATTCTCTGCCTAAATCTTATCTTAAAAAAGATAATTTATATATAAAACAATGTATTGCCACAAGTGAGTTTATAGCTCAAGCGATTGAAAGAAGATGTCCAGTATACACGGTATTCGTTTCACAATTCGGAAAGGGGAAATGGCTTGGACCAAGTCTTACGGATATACTGCAGCAATTAAAAAATAAACACATTAAAACAGTTAATCTTATGAGTCCCGGCTTTATGCTTGATTGCCTTGAAACACTCTATGATATAAAGAAAACCGCTTTTGCCTACGGCAGGAGAGAAGGCATGGAAGTAAATTATTTCCCATGCCTTAATGACAGCGATGAATGTATTGAGCTTATAACAAGCCTTGTCAGATATCAGTAGAATTAATTATTTGTTTTATATCCTAAAAACTCATCAGTATGCAAAAGACTCCTAGCATGCGAAATTGATTTTTCATCAGGAGACGGAGTATCTTTTAACTCATACTTGATACCTAAAGCATCCCATTTGAACATACCGAAACTATGATAAGGCAAGATTTCAACACGTTTTACGTTGCTTAAAGTTTTAATAAAAGAATAAAGCTTATTTAAAGATTCATCATTATCTGTAATTCCGGGAACTAAAACATGTCTAATCCATACTGCTTTACCTTTTTCATCTAAATATTTAAGGCAATCTAAAATATTAGTGTTTTCCACCTTGGTCAAATCAAGGTGCGCCTTATTATCAATATGCTTGATATCAACCATTAAAAGATCTGTATATTTTAAAAGTTCATCAAACTTCTCAAGGAAAGCAGGATCTCTAGAAAAAGGAGATGCCGCAGTATCAATAGTCGTATGCACTCCTTCTTTTTTTGCCCCTTTAAACAGCTCGGTAACAAAATCAATTTGCAGTAATGGTTCTCCTCCGCTTACTGTAATGCCGCCGTCTTTACCCCAATAATTTCTATAACGCAAAGCATACTTTAATACCTCATCAGAGGTTTTCTCTTCTCCGGCATTTATTTTCCAAGAATCAGGATTATGACAATACTTACAGCGCATTCTGCAGCCTTGCATAAAAACAACGAAACGCACTCCGGGACCGTCAACCGAGCCGAAAGTTTCAAACGAATGAATTCGTCCTGTAAGCATATCTATCCTCTCAAACCTCAAAATCTCTTAATACTTATTAAAAGACCCCGAAACTTTTAAAGCCCCGAGGTCTTAAGATTAAATTGTTAAGCTAACAATTACATTGACTTATGGCAGGTTCTGGCGATAACGTCAAGCTGCTGCTCACGGGTCAAATCGATGAACTTAACTGCGTATCCTGACACACGGATAGTGAAATTAGCGTACTCAGGCTTCTCTGGATGCTCCATAGCGTCAATCAACTTCTCGGTACCGAAAACATTGACGTTAAGATGATGAGCGCCACGCTCAAAATAACCGTCCATGACACGAACGAGATTATCGGTACGCTCCTGCAAATCATGACCTAAAGCGTCAGGGCTTATAGTCTGAGTGTTGGAAATACCGTCTAACGCGTACTCATACGGAAGCTTAGCTACCGAATTCAAGGAAGCGAGCAAACCGCTCTTTTCTGCACCGTAGCTCGGGTTAGCGCCAGGAGACAAAGGTTCACCGGCTTTTCTGCCGTCAGGCAAAGATCCGGTAGCCTTACCGTAAACCACATTAGAAGTAATGGTTAAAATTGAAGTAGTCGGCTCTGAATTACGATAAGTATGATACTTCTTAATCTTACCTAAGAAGGTCTTAAGCAACCATACTGCAATATCATCAGCACGATCATCGTCATTACCGTAACGCGGGAAGTCGCCTTCGGTCTCATAATCAACGGCAAGTCCCTGCTCATTACGAATAACTTTAACTTTAGCGTACTTAATGGCACTTAATGAATCTACTACATGAGAGAAGCCGGCAATACCGGTTGCAAAAGTACGACGAACGTCAGTATCAATTAAAGCCATTTCAGCAGCTTCGTAGTAGTACTTATCGTGCATGTACTGAATAAGATTCAAGACATTGACATAAAGACCGGCAAGCCAATCCATCATGATGTCAAAGCGATGCATCACTTCATCATAATCAAGGTAATCACCGGTAATAGCACGATATTCAGGTCCTACCTGAACGCCTGATTTCTCATCAACACCGCCGTTAATTGCGTAAAGCATGCATTTTGCAAGGTTGGCACGAGCTCCGAAGAACTGCATTTCCTTACCGGTTTCAGTTGCAGATACGCAGCAGCAGATAGAGTAATCATCACCCCAGACAGGACGCATTACGTCATCATTCTCATACTGAACGGATGAAGTCTGGATAGAAATCATTGCTGAATACTTACGGAAATTCTCCGGCAAATGTTTGCTGTAAAGAACAGTAAGATTAGGCTCAGGAGCAGGTCCCATGTTCTCTAAAGTATGGAGGAAGCGGAAATCGTTCTTGGTGACCATAGAACGTCCGTCCATTCCGATACCGGCAACTTCCAAAGTAGCCCAAACCGGATCACCTGAGAAGAGCTGATTGTATGAAGGAATACGGGCAAATTTAACCATACGCAGCTTCATTACCAAATGGTCAATAAGCTCTTGTGCCTCGGACTCGGTGAGAGTTCCTTCTTCCAAATCACGCTGGATATAAATATCAAGGAAGGTGGAAACACGGCCTACGGACATTGCTGCACCGTTTTGAGTTTTAATGGCGGCTAAATAGCCGAAATAAAGCCACTGCACAGCTTCACGGGCATTTTTTGCCGGAACGGAGATATCATATCCGTAATCTAAAGCCATAACCTTCATCTGAGCCAAGGCTTTAATCTGATCGGAAAGCTCTTCACGCTGACGAATAACGTCATCAGTCATGGTTCCGCTGCCGCAATTTTTAAGATCTTCTTTCTTTTTCTCAATAAGGTAATCAATACCGTACAAAGCGACACGACGATAATCGCCGACGATACGGCCGCGGCCGTAAGTATCAGGAAGACCGGTAATGATTTTGTTCTTACGGGCAGTTCTCATTTCAGGGGTATAAGCATCAAAAACGCCCTGATTATGAGTCTTATGATATTCGTTGAAAATCTGCTGGAATTTAGGATTAGGAGTATAACCGTAAGTAGTGCAGGCTTCCTGAGCCATCTTAATACCGCCATACGGCATAAAAGCGCGCTTTAAAGGTTTATCGGTCTGCAAGCCAACAACCTTTTCCAAGTCCTTTAACTCACTGGAAATATATGCAGCTTTGTAAGCAGTAATTCCGGACACAACTTCGGTTTCCATATCGAGAACACCGCCCTTTGCACGCTCCTGCTTCTGAAGTTCCTGAAGTGCGCCCCAAAGTTTATCGGTAGCCTCGGTAGGGCCGGCTAAAAAGGAAGCATCACCATCATAAGGGGTATAGTTATTTTGAATAAAATCTCTGACATTAACATCACCAAGCCAATGGGTTCCTTTAAAACCGCGCCATTCTGTTCTCATAAACAACTCCTGTATTGTGTTTAAACAGAAAATTTCATCACTTTAAAGCGATAAAACTCATTGAATTAAATTTGCCTTAAAAGCCGACGTTCATTTCCTAACTAATGTGCCGAAATCCTAAGGACTTGAGGTTTCCGCTTCATGCTCCATCTTCAGAAACCACGTGAATAATATACTTTTTTAATCTTACATACAAGATAAAAAACTTAAATTTTTAAGCATTTTTTCAAATAAAAATAATCAAATTTAAGTTCCACTTATAGGACTGCAGTTCAATGTTTTTTGCTTTATTTTTCAAACAGATATTTAAAGAACACAAATGGTTAGCATAACCTAACAAAATTTCTGTTTCTTACATGATTTCTTTTTTCAATTGACCATATTTGTTAACTGCAAAACTTATTCAAAAAATGTAAGAAGACATTTAAAATTTAATTTAAGAAAAAATAATGCCCGACAAAAAAGCATCGGGCAATAAAGAAAAAGTTTTACTTAAATAAATTTCTAATTTTCCGCTATTTCACCTGAGCGGTAAGCCTGCAGTAAATCAGTTAACGCTCTGATGCTGTATCGTATCTGCGTACCGGCATCACTATCCCCTACCATCATGCGTTTACGGAAAGTTTCGACCATATAGCTGTCAGAATGAATATCCGTATTTGACAATAAAGCATCTTCGATTGTCGTAAAAGGACGATGCGCTTTAAGACGTAAACCGTGGGAATTAAAAATCAATGTATATCCGGCAATACCGGTTGTCTTGTGATAAGCATGACAGAAGCCGCCGTCTATGACGATGAGTCTTCCGTTTCCGCGAATAGGATCTTCACCTTCCCGAACTTTAATCGGCGTATGTCCGTTTATGATATGACCTTTATCAGGATCAAGCCCGAACTCTTTTAAAATCATCTTACAGATATCTTCTCTGTAATATAAAGAATAGTAAGGGTCACGAGGCTCTTCCCAAGTACTTTTATCTTCACATAAAGCGCGTTCGAAAGTTTTAACAATGCGTCCTGACAGTGGAGATCTGATTCCGCACCAGAGATACCACATGTTATCAAGACTATCCTGATCTTTTTCAATCCAAGCTTTACGTGCCAAAGCATCGGCATAATCCATATAGGCTTTGCCCGTAAGATAATGACCACCGCAGTTAATCGGAGCAAATGTTCCGTCTTCATTTAAAGGAATGCAGCCGTGATAAAGAAGATTTCCGTTATAGCAGCGATACATAGATCCGTTTTTATATAAAAAAGCTATATGCTGCTGAAGTCTCTTACTGCCTAAAAAAGCCTGTTTTAATTCAAGGCATACTCTCTCCTCTTCCGGTGTAAGCTTATAAGGATCATTTCTATCGATGGTCGGAAAATCTTTAGTACGGATTTTGTATTCTTTTCCTTCTAAAACTACAGTGCCTTTATCAAAATCAATCTTATCAAGCAAAAGGCGCTTTTCCATATCAAATTCTTTATGACGTTTTATAACGTGTCCCTGCAGTTTGAACACTAAAACGGCAAGCGCTTTTTTCAAAGCACTCATTTTCTCTTCTTCTTTATAAGTATACTCGGCAAACATTACCAAAGAACGCATACTGATTCCGTAGCCGTTTTCCAGCAGCTCGTAATTATCATAAAGAACATTGTTACGCACCACGGTCATAATGCTGACTAAAGATCCGCATGCCGCTCCCATCCACAAAATATCATGATTGCCCCATTCGATATCAAGACTGTGGTGCTTCATCAAAAGATCGATGATCTTATCAGGATGAGATCCTCTATCGAAAATATCACCTACTAAATGAAGATGATCAACGGCAAGACGTTTAATCAAAGAAGCCAGTGAATTAATAAAGTGATGTGCACTTCCCGTTTCAATAATCGAGTCGAAAATTTTCTCATGATAACGAACTCTATTGTTATCCTCATCAGCCATAGCGTGCATAAGTTCGTCAATAATGTAATTAAACTCACGCGGAATGGCTTTACGCACTTTTGAGCGGGTATATTTTGATGAAATAAACTTAGCCAAAACAATAAGACGCTTAATAGCTGTCTTGTACCAATTGGCATCTACCACTCCCTGTTGTTTTAAAAGCTCCAGCTTCTCATGAGGATAATAAACTAAGGTACAAAGATCGGCTTTTTCATTTTCATATAAATTCTGGAAAACAATATCAACTTTTTCACGTATAACACCCGAACAATTATTGAGAATATGACAAAAAGCATCATATTCACCATGCAAGTCGCTAACAAAATGCTCAGTGCCTTTGGGCAGGTTCAAAATCGCCTGTAAATTAATAATTTCAGTAAAAGCCGCGTATCTGGACGGATATTGCTGAGCTAAGAGCTCTAAATATTTTTCTTTAAGAAATTCATTCTCTTTCATAACAGTCTTAACATGCCCTAAATTTTATTTACTCTTTCTCAAACTAATATTAACTTTTATAGAAAAACTTATAAAACACCCTATAACGAAAATGCGCAGCTTTTCAAAAAAAAGATTCAAAGTAAAAGAGTAAGCAATGTCCTTTTGCTAAAATCAAGCTAACATAACGTATGGAAATAAAAAAATGAACAACAACTCGCGTGAGCGTTATTTTGAGCTTTCTTTACTATTTTTGATTCTGATATTAGGGTACGCTCTTATCCTTCAGGCTTTACCTTTTATCAACGGCATTTTAGGAGCTATTACTCTTTATGTCTTGTTAAGACGCCCTAACTTTTATTTAATAAACCGCTACGGTAAAAGAAAAGCTCCCTGGATCATTACGCTGTCCGTAACCGTATTTATTTTGATCCCTTTATCGCTGCTTGCATGGTATGCAATTGAATTAGTGCAGAATTTCGATCTTGACCCTAAAATTGCCATTGAAAAAATTACATCCATTGTTAAAAAAATCGAAGGCGCTACCGGCTTTGACCTGATTACGGATAAAAGTTTAAGCTTTATTACCGCCCAGCTTAGTAATATTTTCAACATGCTGATGTCCGGCATTAATAACTTTACCGTCAATTTATTCACGGCAATTTTATTACTGTTTTTCCTGCTTTCAGGAGGGATGAAAATGGAGCTTTATATCGCAAGGCTCCTGCCTTTTAGTGATGAAAATAAACATGCTGTTATTAAAAAACTTCATTTAATCGTCCGTTCCAATGCTATCGGCATCCCTCTGCTTGCCATCATTCAAGGCTTGGTAGCTACTATAGGTTATATGCTATGCGGGGTGAATAACGCTCTTTTATTCGGTATTCTCACAGGTTTTGCCTCAATCATTCCGATTGTCGGCACCATGATTGTGTGGATCCCTCTTGTCATCGGACAATACTTTGACGGATCTTTACTTTCCACACTAGGTCTTGCTTTATACGGCATCGTGATCATCTCACAATGCGATAACGTAATTCGCTTAATTTTGCAAAAAAGGATGGCAAACACTCATCCTTTAATCACCATTTTCGGTGTCATTGCCGGTTTACCTATTTTCGGTTTTATGGGCGTAATTTTCGGACCTTTAATCGTATCTATGTTCCTTTTATTCGTGGATATGTTTGCAAAACAATATATCTTAGGCGAAGTTTACTCTCCGATACCGCCTGCACAATTGCCTGAAATAAAAAATAACTCAAATACAAAAAAGTAAAAAATACAAGGCGGAGGGGTTCAGCTCCGCCATCTTTATATATTTAAATTTTATTATTCTTCTTCATCAAGTCCGAAACCTTCTCCTTTTAGCTCATCCCCCAGACCGAAGAAATGAGATCCTGCGACATAATGCAGCGTACGCAACTTAGGATCAACACCGTCAAAGCAAACATGATTGTTCTTATAAACTCGTTTATCCGCATAAGCGGCAACGCATTCACCGATAAACAAATCATAGGTTTTCTCATTATGGGGTTCAGGGATAACTTTAAAAATCAAATAACCGATACAACCGTCAACCAATGGGATCTTGCAGTCATCTAAAGTAAAAAACGCAGCACCTGATTTTTCAAACTTGTCTTTCTCATCATTTTTGCTGACAGAGCCTAAATAATATAATTCTTTAGCAATAGCAACCGTCGGAATACCGATTGCAAAATATCCTGACTTCTCAATTAAAGGACGGGTGTAATGATCTTTTGCAATAACGGCAGTACATTTAGTCGGATTATAATCAAGTGCACCTACCCATGTTGCCGGCATTGCTCCGGTATCACCGTTAAATTCAGCACTGACCATACAAGTAGCGCCTAAATTAAGTAATCTGTACGCTTTATTGATATCTACCTTTTCTAAATAGTCACGTGTAATCATAAACAACCTTCCTTTCCCTTTATTTTTTTATCCTAAGAAAAAGCTCCGAGTTCTGAAACACCATCGCAAAAAGAACACTTTCTGACGATGCTCAGTACTTTCGGAGCTTTTATGATACTTAAAAATAAGCCCAAAACTACATGGTTACGCCGTCTTTCCAGATAATAATGTCATGGAAGCCGCGTTTTTCCGATAAAGTCTTCTTTCCTGAAGCAACAGCGAGTACGTAGTCAAGCAGCTTATCGGTTAAAGAATCAAAGCTTTCACCATCAACTATAGCTCCGGCATTAAAATCAATCCAATCCTGCTTTTTATTAAACAATGCAGTATTAGTTGAAATCTTGACGGTCGGAATTGCAGTTGCAAAAGGAGTGCCTCTGCCGGTCGAGAACAACACCATGTGACATCCTGCTGAAGCCAATGCGGTACAGGAAACACCGTCATTGCCGGGACCTTGCAATAAATTCAAGCCGTGGGTACGTAAAGACTCTCCGTATTTTAATACGTCGCATACTTCGGCCTTACCGCCTTTTTGCACACAGCCTAAAGACTTGTCTTCCAATGTGGTAATACCGCCGGCTTTATTACCGGGAGAAGGATTTTCAGAAACAACTTGTCCGTGAGAGGAGAAGTAATGTTTAAAATCATTGATAAGATTGACGCATTTATCAAAAACTTGAGGCGTTACAGCTCGATTCATAAGAATCTGCTCAGCGCCGAACATTTCTGGAACTTCAGTCATAACCGAAGTTCCGCCTGAACCTACTACGACATCGCTTAATCTGCCGATAAGAGGATTTGCCGTAATTCCTGATAAGCCGTCAGAGCCTCCGCACTTTAAGCCGATACGTAATTTATTGATACTGACTTTTTCACGCTTATAAGCGTTAACTTTTACCAAAAGTTCGTCAATAATGGCTTTACCTGCAGTAAGTTCGTCCTCAACATCCTGCGAATTTAAGAAATGAATGCGATCATCATTTGCATCCAAAAACTCCTTAAACACCCCGATGTTATTGTTCTCACAGCCTAAACCTAAAACCAATACTGCGCCGGCATTAGGATGACGGGTCAAACAAGCCAAAATTTTCTGGGTTGTTGTTTGATCTTCTCCCATCTGCGAGCAGCCGTACGGATGAGTTAAGGCAAGGCAGTCATCAACATTTGCAAATTCGGACAAACGGCTTTGGGCATAAGATTCAAGCTCTTTTGCCACATGATTTACGCAAAAAACTGTAGGAATAATCCATATTTCATTACGAATACCGACATCCCCGTTTGACCTTACGTAACCGTCAAAATAACGATCGACATGCTTTAACTCGGTTTTTGGAGCTTTATCATAACTGTATGAACCGAAAGCCTTTAAATCGGTTTTAACATTCTGTGTATGAACATGCTCGCCTTTTTTAACCGCATGTTTTGCTCTGCCGATAGGATATCCGTATTTTATAACCGGATCGTTTTCAGCTAAATCATAAAGCGCAAACTTGTGTCCGCGAGGAATATCTTCTTTTAATATAACGGCGTCATTTTCAAGCTTAACTTCCTGTCCTTGCTTTAAATCAGTAAGGGCTACGGCTACGACGTCTTCAGGGTTTATTTTTATGGCTTGCATTTAATTAAGCTCCAATAATGCTTGCATTGTGGTTACAACACCATCGGTAATAATGGCATGAGTATATTTTGCGATAGTAGAGGTCAAATCAACATCGGCAGATAAATTAATCCCCCATAATTTAGTATCGGATAATACGGTTTTTACTGTAAATAATGCACTGGCTTCATTTTTTTGATATACCGACCAAGCTTTCTTTAAAACCTCAACAGCGTACGCATCATCAATAAATTCACCTGTTTTACCGCCTGCGCGTTTTACTTTAACCGGAACGCCTTCGGCATCATGATATAGAGCAATATAAGCGGCTACGGCAAAACATAATTTTTTCGGCAAAACACCTTTTGCTCTTGCATCAAGAATTGACGGGATCACTCGAGCATTAAGTTTTGAAGTCGAATTCATCAAAATAGACGCAAGCTGATGATGCATGGAAGGATCTTTAAAACGATTCATAACATCATCGGCAAATTCCGTCAGCATTCCTTTATCAAGATTTACCGCCGGAATTATTTCATCATAAACTACGGAGTGAACGAACGGACCGGTAACCGGATCGGACATCATTTCATCTACGGTAGTAAGTCCAGCAAGAAAAGCGGCAGGAACATTTGCAGTATGAGCTCCGTTTAAAATGCGCACTTTACGCAAACGATACGGAGTAATATCGGGAGCCACTACAACGTTAAGTCCTGCTTTTGCAAACGGCAGCAAATCATTTACATCATTATCGCCTTCGATGGCCATGAAATGGAACAGCTCACCGCATGTCATGAGTTCATCGACATAACCTAATTTTTCTTCATAATTCTGTGCTTCGTTTACCGGATATCCTGAAACTACTCTATCAACAAGAGTATTTAAGAAACGGCAATCTTCATTCAGGTAAGATATAAACTCATCACCTAAATTCCAGTCTTTTGCAAGCTGTAAAACTATATTCTTTAATTTTTTACCGTTATCATCCAGTAACTCACACGGCATAACCACCATGCCGTACCCACATTTGCAGGTACTTTTTGCATGTTTGAATCTTTCATACAAAAATACGGTTAATTTTCCGGGATAAGAAGAAGGAGCAATTCCCTCTTTTAAATCTTCTTTTACATATGTAATTCCGGCTTCTGTAGTATTGGAAAACACGAACTGCAAAGATTCAAGTTTTGCGTACTCTAAAATATCCTGCCATTCTTCATAGGGATTCATTGCCTTTGCAATCGAATTAACTACCTCATTCTCTTCTACGCTTTTTCCGCCATCAATCCCATGAAGCAATGTAGTATAAAGACCGTCTTGTGCTTTAAGCTTAGGAACGACGCGTCCGCGCGGAGTGCACTGTAAAGCTAAAATTCTGCCGTTAAACAAACCTTTTGAATTTAACTTATAGACCATCCAATCAATAAAACCGCGTAAAAAATTACCTTCACCAAATTGTATTACGCGAATCGGTAAGTCACTTTTCTTATCGGGGCAAACAGACAAATTTAACTGCATCATGAAAAATCCCACCTAAATACATTAAAAAATACTTTAACTTTTTCATTCTATTGCAATGATTAATTTTTACTTGAGCTTAATTACAATTATTTGATAAACCGCAAATAATTGACAGCTTAAAGCAAATTAAAAAACTGATATGAAGTGACCGATGTCAATACCACCGCAGATAATATTTTCAAGAGATCTCTTGCCGTACTTTACGGGGCTTGACCACTCTGATATACGCGGATTGGTTACCGCAGGTCACCGGTTTCGCCGCCGGATCGCACCGTCTTTTGTCGAGGATCTTGTGTGGTTAACACAGCCTACATAGTTTTTTCGTGGATATCCGAACCATGGCAGACCTCAAGACCTCTTGGAGATATTATCTGTGTTCAGGTACCTTTCCTCCTTATCCTTTACCCGGTTAAGCCTTTTTAATTTGTACTTCGGTCAACCCGTTCATCATGCCGCAAATAAAGCAGCTCAGTTCCCGGGCTACCGCAGTTACGGCAACATTATGTTTTTTACCGCTCCTTTCAAGTTTGTAATACCTGCGGCGCAGCCTTGCACTTGCCTTGTCGGCATAATTGATAACGGTTGTATCATTACCTTGCTGCCGTGCAAGCAGTGCCCTGCTCTTATATCCGGGTAATCCCCGGCAAATGCTTTGTGCTGCCTCTATCAGCACTTTACGGATATGACCGGTGCCCGCTTTGGTAATAGCGATACGTTTTTGTTTTTTACCGCATGATTTCTCTCCCGGTACCAAGCCTAAATAAGCAGCAAAATTCAGCGGTTTTAAAAAGCGCCTGAAATCACCGATTTCCGTAATTATCGCCAATGCCCGTGACCTTGTTATTCCCGTAAAGCATGCAAGTTTTCCGACATTGTCTTTATATCTTTTCGTCTTGGACAATTCTTCAATCCTGACATCGAAAGCTTTGATTTTATTATTGAGCTACTCCATGGTCGCTAAATATTCCTGCAGGATTTCCCGGTATAAAGGAGATAATGTCATCCCTTTGATATATTTAAGATGCTCTGCCGTCCATTTGGTGCGTTGATAGATATACCCGTGTCTCATGCACAAAGAGTTTATTTGCTGCTTTATTCTTTTGACGGCTGCCTTATGGTCATTGCGCATCCTGATGTAGTCTCTTACCGCCAAATCCTCTTCACCGGGAACGAATACCGCTGAATACGTTCCATACGCAAGATTTTGCGCGATGGTTCTCGCATCTCTTTTATCGGTTTTTACTTTTTTCCCGCCTTTTTCTTCACTCATCTTGGTCGGAGCTAAAATTTTGCAGTCAATTCCGCGCGCTTTAAGGTAATTGTACAAGCTAAAACCCAAACATCCGGATTCATATCCGGTAATGAAAGTACATTCATCGTCCGCACAGTAATGCTCAATATTGTCAAGGTATTTGATGATATTGGAAGGCTCCGCCGCGACTTTGGTTTCAAAGAAAAATTTATTCTCTTGACCGAAAACCGGCTCTAAAGCACATAAAGAATACGAAGTGCTATGTACATCCATGCCGATATATATTATTCTTTCCATAAAGTGACCTTCCTATGTATGCGGTAATTCCCGCTTTTTAATGATTAACTGTTTAAATTGTAGGGTAAATCCACGATATTTACATCAGTGGAGGTCACTTCATATTGTCTTTTCTTACCTATATGCATCATATTAATCCGCCTTTACGTGCTATTAAATAAAAAGAGCTCCGCATTAAATTTCGGAGCTCTTTTTTACAGACTAATGATTTTATTTTCTACTAGTCTTTTCTATTCATCTTTTCATCATCTTCAGGGCTGTTTTTCATATTGGCATAAATAGTTGCCAAAATCGGACCTGAAATATTATGCCACACGGAGAAAATTGCTGAAGGCACTGCCGACAACGGACTGAAGTGAGCCATGGCAAGAGCGACACCCAAACCTGAATTCTGCATTCCGACTTCCATAGAAATAGCTTTTCTCTTGGCTACAGACATGCCGCATACCTTTGCAAGGAAATACCCCAAGGCAAGACCTAAACCGTTATGCAGAACAACTACTGCAAAAATGATAAGTCCGGTTTCGGCAATTTTCTGCTGGCTTACTGCAACAACAGCAATAACAATAGCAACGATGGCAAAAACAGAAATCAAAGGTAATGCAACAACGACATTACGTACGAATTTACCGAAAAAGCTATTGATAATAACACCGGCAACTATCGGAAGGATCACGATATTGACAATTGACATGAACATACCGTAAGGATCAACCTCAACCCACTGATTGGCAAAGAGGTAAATCAAAGCCGGAGTTACGATAGGAGCCAAAACAGTGGTGCAGGAAGAAACGGTAACGGAAAGCGGGACATCGCCTTTGCCCAAGTAAGTCATAACGTTTGAAGCAGTACCGCCCGGGCAGCATCCTACCAAAATAACACCTACGGCAATTTCATCGCTTAAGCCTAAAATCTTGCACAAGCCCCATGCGGTAAGCGGCATAATAATGAACTGGCCTAAAATACCGATAATAACTTCAAGCGGACGGGTAAATACTTCAGAAAAGTCCTTGGCTCTTAAGGTAAGACCCATACCGAACATTACGATACCGAGCAAAATAGAAATATACGGAGCAAGGAAAGTAAAGTAAGACGGAGCGTTATATGCGATGCAGGCAAAAATAATTACCCACAAGGCAAAAGTCTTACCGAAAAAAGCACTTAATTTTCCCAAAGAGGTAACAATTGAGTTCATAGTACTAACCTAAACGAATTTTCTTAAAATATAGATTTGCCCTTGAATACTCTGAAACTTAAGCATTCAGGCATAGAAAATATTTGATTAAATTAACGACGCTGATAACGTTGAACTTAAGGCAGGCGGATTTTTTGCTTTGCGTAAAAACTACTTTAAAGTTTTTAATAGCTTTGTATTTCCGTCGAGGGTAACGACTTTCCTACAAAGTATTTTTATAAAAGTATCAAACGATAAACGTTGCGTTTGAGATATATTAAATCAAACTCACCTTTTTTGTGCCATTTTTAATTTTTTATATAAGTTAGCGCACTATTTTGGTAAACATACTTAATTTTTTTGCATCATTTTAGAGCAACATTTTCCGTTCTACAAAGAATAAAACTTAAAAATATTTCCGGCTTACTGACTGCAACAGCATTTTTACTAACCAAAAACAATATTAAAATGTTAAAATTTATGCTCATTTATCATTATTTATATTTAAATAGAAAATGTTTAAAAAAATTCTTTTATTAGTAGGCATCTGCAGTGCTATGACAATGGCAGGCTGCAGTTCACTGCCTGACGGTTCACAAAAACCCTTTTTACAAATTGACAGTCTGACTCTCGCAGGTCCTAATGAAGAGCCAGGGTTTGATATTGCCTTTACAATGGAGCATCGTTCCCTTGAGCCTTTACAGATAAAAGAATACAAAGTTGACATATTCGTCAACGGAACCAAAGCGGCAAGCCATATTGAAGAGCCTGATGATTTATTGTTAAATCCCGGTACCCCCGTTAAATTCAAATCATTCATAAAGGCTAACCTGCTTAACGAAGTTGCGGCAAAATCCCTGCAAAACAGTTCATATGTCGTAGTTGACGCCAGCTGCGTAATCACCGTAGTTTTTGATGAAGACGAAGAAAACTATGACTTTAACCCTACAGGATCATTTGAAGGCTTGATTTCCCATGTTCAGTAAATCTCACTCTTTTGAACCGCGTGTAGGAACAGCGCAATTCGTATTCGGCATCATTTATACTTTGATTGTCGCTACTGCTTTATTATTAGCGGCATATGCCTACTCTAAGGGAAACAAAGAACCCTATATGCATTACTTTATGGCCGTAGTATTTGCAATTATGGCTATAAAAAGTTTTTACCTATATAAAAAGGTAAAAAATCTGATTAAAAACGGAGTTCGTACTGTAGGAACATTAACTTCTTGTGAACCGGTACGCGGAATTACCATATTAAAAGCCGTAGTAGATGTTAAAGATTACGGTCCTATTGACATCGAAACGAGACTTGCAGGTGAAACCGTTGCCCACGAAATAAAACGTTACCTTAATGAGCACCATACGGATCAAGTTCCGGTCATGGTCGTCGGAAACAGCAAGCGCCCGCGCGGAATGATTATGATCCGCACCAAAGCAGGACGTCTTGATCCACAAAGCATTGAAATTAAAGATAAAGAAGGAGCTTTATAAATGAGTCTTGTCAGTGCCAAAGACATTCTTGACGGCAAATATGCCGTCGGCAGCACTGTTACCCTTGCAGGTTGGCTGCGTACCCGTCGTGATTCCAAAGCCGGATTTTCTTTCCTTGCCATAAATGACGGATCTTGCTTTAACAATGTTCAAGTCATCGCCGACAAGTCACTTAACAATTACGAAAGCGAAATTTTATCTTTAACTACCGGTTGTTCTCTTGTTGTAGAAGGAACCCTTGAGGCTTCACAGGGAAAAGGCCAGGCTTTTGAAATTAAAGCCGCTGCGATTAAAGTATACGGATTTGTTGAAGATCCTGATACCTATCCGATGAGCGCCAAACGCCACACCATCGAATATCTGCGTGAATATGCCCATCTGCGTCCGCGCACCAATTTAATCGGTGCCGTCATGAGAATTCGCAATACCGCAGCCTACGCCATCCATTCATTCTTCCAGGAGCGCGGCTTTATGTGGGTTTCTACCCCGCTTATCACCGCATCCGACTGTGAAGGCGCAGGTGAAATGTTTACCGTAACTAACCTTGACCTTAACAACATTCCTAAAGATGATAAAGGACAAGTAGACTACAGCAAAGATTTCTTCGGCCGTCACGCTTATCTTACCGTATCTGGTCAGTTAAACGTTGAAACTTACGCCAGCGCTTTCTCAAAATGCTATACCTTCGGACCTACTTTCCGTGCTGAAGATTCAAACACTACCCGTCACCTTGCCGAGTTCTGGATGTGTGAGCCTGAGATGGCATTTACCGATTTAAACGGATGTGCTGCAGTTGCCGAGGATATGCTCAAGTACGTATTCCGTACCGTGCTTGAATTGCGCCGCGACGATATGGAATTTATCGTTGAGCGTGTCGACAAAGATGCTATCGGACGCTTGGAGCGTTTTATCAATGCCGATTTTGCTCAAGTTGACTACACTGATGCCATCAAGATCCTCGAAAATTGCGGCAAAAAGTTTGAGTTCCCGGTTAAATGGGGTATTGATTTACAATCAGAGCATGAAAGATATCTTGCCGAAGAACACTTTAAATCTCCGGTTGTTGTTAAAAACTATCCTAAAGATATCAAAGCATTCTATATGCGCATGAATGATGACGGTAAGACCGTTGCCGCTATGGACGTTCTTGCTCCGGGAATCGGTGAAATTATCGGCGGTTCACAACGTGAAGAGCGCCTTGACATGCTAGATAAGCGTATTGAAGAAATGGGACTTAATAAAGATGCCTACTGGTGGTATCGTGATTTAAGACGCTACGGAAGCGTACCTCATTCAGGTTTCGGTCTCGGCTTTGAACGTCTTATCGTTTACATCACCGGTGTCGGAAATGTCCGTGATGTAATTCCGTTCCCGCGTACCCCGAGAAACGCAGATTTCTAAATTAAAAATTTATATTAAGGCGGCACCTTTTGGTGCCGTTTTTATTTGCTTTTTTATAATTCTAAAAAAATAAAATCTTTAACTAAAACATTTGAATTTTTGCACTAATTTCATTAGATATTGCTTATTTTTTGTGCAATAACTCTTTATTGAAGATAAATTGTTATTATTTTTCAAATAATTAATAGTAATCCTTGATAAATCATACAAATAAGGCAAAAAATAAGTGGCTTTACATATTAAAAACCGCGAATTTGTATACTAGTCGACATTTTTACACATAATTTAAATTTAAATGTTTGAAATTTGCGCAAGCTAGCAGTTTTTTTATTTTTTTACCGTATATTTAACGTGGTTACTAGAATACAAGTATGTTAATTACTTCGTTTTCTACATAATGCTATTAATAAATTGAGGGTATTTATATGCGCATTAATAAATTATTCGGAACTGCATTGGCTGTTGTCTTAGCTTCCACTTTAGCCTTAAGCGGCTGCGGCGAACAAGAAAAACAGCTTATTCGCATGTCCCATTCTCAGATTGAAACCCATCCTGATCATTTAGGTTTAGTTGCTTTTAAAAATTATGTAGAAAGCAAATTAGGCGATAAGTTCGAAATTCAGATTTTCCCTAACGCTACATTAGGTGCTAACGAAAAAGTTCTTGAATTGATTAAGCAAGGCTCAGTTCAGTACTTAGTTGTTTCTACAGCTAATATCGAATCATTTGATCCTATTTATTCATTATTCTCAATTCCCTACATTTTCACCTCAGAAAAAGCTTTTGAGAATTTCATTACCAACCCTGAAATACTTGAGCAATTAAGCGTAAACTCCGATAAAAACGGTTTCTATCCGGTTGCATCCTTCACTGCCGGTACCCGTAACTTCTATGCCAAAACCCCGATTAGAAGCGTAAGCGATATTGCAGGCAAGAAATTCCGCGTTCAGGCAGGTCCTACCAACGTTGCTATGATGCAGGCATTCGGCGGCGCTGCAACTCCTATGTCATTTGGTGAAGTTTACTCTGCATTGCAGCAAAGCGTTATTGACGGCGCTGAGAATAATGAGCTTGCTTTAACTGACCAGAAACACGGTGAAGTCTGCAAATACTTCTCCTATGACATGCACCAGATGGTTCCTGACCTTCTTGTAGTATCAAAGAAGTTCTATGACGGCTTATCAGCTGATGAAAAGAAAGTTTTTGATGAAGCTGCAAAAGAAGCTGAAAAAGCCGAGTTTGCCGCATGGCACAAGCGCGTAGGCGAAGCCAAGAAGCAAGCTGAAGAGATGGGTGTTGAATTCATTAATGTTGACGTTAACGAGTTCCGCAACAAAGTTCTCCCTATCCATCAGGAACTTTTGAACAAGACTCCTGCATTAAAACCTTTATACGAAGCTGCAGAACAAGCCAATCAGGCTCAGTAATTTAACTTTTTAGGAGCATCAGTTAATGGAAGCTATCAGAAAGTTACTTGATAAATGCCTTATTACCTTCTGCGTGTTTTTATTCATGTTCATGACGGTAATCGGTACTTATCAGATTGTAACGCGTTATTTCTTTAATTCTCCGAGTACTATTTCCGAGGAACTCGTAACCTATAGCTTCACATGGCTCTCGATTTTGGCGGCCGCCATCGTGTTCGGTGAACGCGGTCACCTCTGTATGGCCTTCGTATACAGCAAATTTACAGGAAAAAAGCGTGTATTTTTGGACATACTTTCCGAGATCCTTGTGATTTTGACTGCAATATTGCTCTTAATTTACGGCGGCTATGTAATGGCCTCTGAAAACATGAGTCAGGTCACCGCATCCTTAGGCGTCAATATGGGCCTTATGTATGCAGTACTGCCCCTTTCCGGCATTTTGATTACCGTTTACGGTTTACTCAATTTAGCCAAAATGTTTTCCATGCTTAAAGATCCTAACGTCGCACAATACGGCGTTGAAACTGAAGAAAACGCATAGCCGTTAAAAGGAGCGGATATAACCGCTCCTTAATTAGGAGAGATATATGACAATTACAGTAGCACTTATCATGGCAATCACGATGATAGTACTCCTTATCTTAGGCGTACCTATCTGTATTGCCATTGCGATATCTTCAATTCTTGCCGGTGCTAACGCTCTTGATTTCAACATGATGCTGCAAACAGGAGCACAACGTACCTTTACCGGAATTTCAGTATTTACTTTAATTGCAATTCCTTTCTTCATTTTGGCCGGCAATATCATGAACCAAGGCGGTATCGCTATACGCCTTATGAATTTTGCCCGTCTTTTGGTAGGTAAAATTCCAGGTTCATATGCCCACACCAATTCCATGGCCAATATGATGTTCGGTGCTATTTCAGGCTCAGGCGTAGCAGCCGCCTCCGCTATGGGTACCATCATCGGGCCTATCGCCGTCAAAGAAGGATACAGCCGCAATTACATGGCAACGGTCAACATCGCTACCGCTCCAACCGGACTGCTGATCCCGCCGTCAAACGTACTTATTACCTATTCGTTGGTGTCAGGCGGAACCTCTGTTGCCGCATTGTTCCTTGCTGGCTACATTCCGGGTATTCTCTGGGGTTTAAGCTGCATGGTCGTAGCTTATTTCTGGGCCAAGAGAATCGGATACAAAGGCGACAGCCAGAAAATCACCGCAGCTTTGGCACTTAAGGTAACTTTAGAAGCAATTCCTTCTTTACTGCTTATTCTTATCGTTATCGGCGGTATCGTTGCCGGTGCATTCACCGCAACCGAAGGTGCAATCGTTGCCGTAGTCTACTCACTGATTCTGTCAATCTGCTACCGTTCCATCACTTGGAAAGCTTTGGTACAAATTTATGCAGATTCAGCTAAGATGACAGGCATCATCGTATTGCTTATCGGCGTTTCTTCAATCATGTCCTGGGTTATTTCTTTCGTAAATATCCCGTCGCTTGTCGGCGAAATGTTAAACGGCGTAAGTACCAATCCAATCATCATTTTACTTATCATTAACATTATTCTCTTGATTGTAGGTACTTTCCTTGATACCACTCCGGCAATTTTGATTTTTACCCCGATCTTCCTGCCTATCGCAATTCAGTGTGGTTTGAGCCCTGTTGAATTCGGTATCGTTATTACCTTATTACCTTCAACCTCTGCATCGGCACTATCACACCTCCTGTAGGCAACATTTTGTTCGTAGGCGTAAAAGTTGCACAGACCACAATCGAAAGAGTAATCAAACCGTTGATTCCTTTCTATATAGTGATCATAGCCGTCTTAATGCTCTGCACGTACGTGCCGACCATTTCAAGCTTCATTCCGGAACTTTGCGGGTACGAAGCAACCTTACCTAAGTAACAATAAACTAAGAGCTCTCAAAAGAGAGCTCTTTTTATAATTAAGGAGTATCAATACATGAAAGCATTTATGGATGAAGATTTTCTTTTAGAAAACGAAACCGCTAAAAAATTATTCCATGAACATGCGGCCAAAATGCCTATCATCGATTACCACTGCCACATCAATCCGCAGCAGATTGCTGAAAATTATCAATTCCGTAATATTACCGATGCATGGCTTAGCGGTGATCACTATAAATGGCGCATGATCAGATCAAACGGCGTTCCTGAAAAACTCATCACCGGCAATGAAAGTACCGATTATGAAAAATTTGAGATGTTCGCCAAATCATTACCGCGCGCTATCGGCAATCCGCTATATCATTGGACCCATTTAGAGCTCAAACGTTACTTCGGCATTACCAAAACTCTTTCTGAAAAAACCTGCAAAGAAATTTGGGATGAGTGCAACGCTAAACTTGCCACCGACGATTTCAGAGTTCAGTCCATCATTAAAAAATCCAATGTTAAATTAGTCGCTACCACTGACGATCCGGGTGACAGCCTTGAATGGCATCAGAAAATCAGAGAACAAGGAACCTGTACCTGTAAGGTAATTCCTGCCTGGCGTCCGGATAAGGCCATGAAAATTGAAAAACCCGGCTTTAAAGAATATGTTAACCATATCGCTAAATTAGTCGGTGTACCTGCCATCAACAGCTGTGAAGAATTCTTTAATGCTTTAGACGCCCGCATGAAATTCTTTGACGAACAAGGATGCCGCGCTGCCGATCATGGTATCGACTACGCATATTGCCGCATCGTATCAAAAGATGAGCTTGAAGCAATTTACCAAAAAGGAATTAAAGGCGAAGCTTTGACCGATACTGAAATCGAAGCTTACAAAACCATGATCCTTATTCATCTTGCCAAAGGATATACCAAATACGGATGGGTAATGCAGATGCATTACGGAGCCATTCGCGATCCTAACAGCAAAATGTTCAAGATTTTAGGCGCAGACACCGGCTATGACGTTGTAGGCAACCGCCCGTGCGCTGAAGGTATTTCGCAGTTCATGAACGCTTTAAATGAAGCTGACGCACTGCCTAAAATGATTTGGTATTCATTAAATCCTGCCGATAATGCAGTTATCGCCACCGCAATAGGAGCCTTCCAAGGCCCTGAGGCTCAAGGCAAAATTCAGCAAGGATCTGCTTGGTGGTTTAATGATACTTATCAGGGCATGATCGATCAGATGACGACTTTGGCTTCTTTGTCTATTTTAGGCAATTTCGTCGGTATGCTTACTGATTCAAGAAGCTTCCTTTCCTATACCCGTCATGAGTATTTCCGCCGCATTATGTGCAACTTAATCGGCACATGGGTAGAAAAAGGCATGTATCCTGCAGACATGGACTTCTTAGGTCAAATCGTCGAGGATATTTCGTTTAATAACACTAACCGTTATTTCAGCATGGGACTTTAATAGTCCTCTCTTGTGCGGCCGAATCATTCGGCCGCTCTTTTTTACGCTAAAAATTTCTTAACTAAAAACCTAAAAGTTGCGGATCTAGATAAGTAACTCTAAAAATCCTCTCTAAACGGC
>NZ_CAJKVK010000014.1 GCF_905203285.1 uncultured Succinatimonas sp. | reverse complement strand
TAAAATCACGTCATAAATAAGTTTTACAGATCCTAATTTTTTGTTAATTTTTTCAGCCAGTACTTTAACAAAAGCGTCACAGCTTAGCATGGTGACGTTAGCGGTTGCCTGGAGTGCGATGTTAAAGGCAATTAAAATCGAACCGAAAATTAATGCGGCAAATTCGACAAGATAAAAGTCAGGATTAAAATTTTTAGTTAGAAACATAAAGATATCAACAAGAACCCCGAAAAAGAAAAAAGCCGGAATTTGCAGCAATAAATTCATTAAATGATATTTAAGTTCAACCCTTTTATATAAAAAGAATTGGAGTATAAGCATCGATAAATTAAAAATGATTACTACCGTTCCCATAGTAACAGGTAGGTAAATTGAAGAAACATAACTTAAGCAGGCAACGGAATTTACACCAAGATGAGATCTTGTAACTAAAGTTACACCGCAAGCACCAATTGTAAGAGCTAAGAAAAAGACAATATAACGGCGAAATAATTCTTGTTTTGACATACTAGTATTCTCACTTTTTTCAGATGTATTTTGCGCTTATTTTTTTATTTTTGTAAGTTGGATTTTATTTTTTTTGTTAAAAAAAACGTCGGCAATTAGTGCCGACGCTTAATGCTTTATTTTTAGTTAATCATTATGATGTATAGGTGTATTACCGATGCTTTCTGAGAAGCTTACAGGTTCAGGCATTTGATCGGGAGGGTTTCCTTTCATCGGATCCCATCCTAATACTAACAAATAAACGCCGAAGCCGATAATAAAGGCAAACGGAATATGCCAACCGTAACGCAACCAGTTCATAAAGCTGCGAGCCTTATTAAAGACACCGCAGACGGCAACACCGGCGGAAGAGCCGAACCAAATCATCGAACCGCCGAAACCTACGGCATAAGAGATTAACGGCCAGTCATAACCGCCTTTAATTAAGCAGAGCTGTGTTAACGGTATATTATTAAATACTGCTGATACGAATCCGATTGCCAAAGTTGACAATATTGAAGCATCAGGAACCGATTCAATCGGAACTAACTCTGCGCAGAATACTAAGGCAACCAAGAAAACAGTGCTGTCATAAGCGCTTACAACTACCGAAAAGCGTACTTTTGTTAAAAATGCGCTGATTAAAATAGCAAGCCAAATTCCTAATCCCGGAAGTTCAAGTGCATAGTTAAAAACAATGGCAAAAATCAGAATAAGGAAAACGGATGTTAATGCCCGTTTGTTGATTTTAATGCTGTCATTAACTGCACCGATAGAAGGGGCGTATTTATATTGTTGTCTTGAGGCAAAGAAAGCGACAATAAGCGTAGCTACAATTGCCGGAAGGAATGCTTGTGCAATTACCAAAGGATCTTTTCCGTAAATCCAGATAATGGTCGTAGTCGTGTCGCCTACGACGGATCCGGCGCCGCCTGCATTTGAAGCGGCGCAGATTGCGGCTGCAAAACCAATGTGGATTTTTCCACCGAATACTGCAGCTGCCATTGAGCATCCGATAAGAGCGGCAGCGATATTATCAAGGAAGGTACTTAATATGAACACGAAACACAAAAGTACGGCACCTGTCCATTGATTTGACGGTAAGTATCGAGGGAGAATGGCCGGAAAATTGGATCTTTCAAAAATATCGGCAAGAATAGCAAAGCCCGGCAACATTAAAAGGAGGTTTAAATAAGTATTCCAAGAACCTTTAACGAATTCTCCGTCAGCGTTTACATAACCGAAAAGTTTGGTTATAACCGAAAAATTATCGGTAAATTCATATTTGTAAAAGCACAATGCAACCAAACCGAAAATGGCGACTTGGCGTGTTTTATTGTAGAAAACTGCTACACCGACCAGCATTACCGCAAAAATGATCATTTCATAGCGGATGCCGTAAAAAGTAAGTCTGGTGAAAAGGGCGTCGTCTGCGTAGGAAATGCTTGGCAAAAATCCTATAAAAAGCAGACAAAGAAAAGCGGTTATTTTGTTCATATCAATATTCGCATGGCTAAAAACATCTGCATTATTGTTTATCCTTAATGTTTGTTTTTATTTGTGCTTACGTTTATTCGGTTTTGTTATCATTTTCCGTAGCAGTTACGGATGATGTTTGGTCTGGTTTTTCATCTTTTGCAAGCAGCCAATTCGGTGCATCAGCATAATTCTCATGAATGTCGAGGCGTTTTACCCATACCCAGAAACCGATTACGATAAAGTGTGCAAAGATAATACGCGGTACAATTAATCCGTACTCTGACAAAAGACCGATGCTAAGTGCGCAGACAATCGGACCTAAAGCCCAGCCGGCCAGATAGATAACACTTATTCCGCCTTTTTTTACCGGAAGAAGCTGACGGTTAAAGTTCTCGTAAAAAAATATCGGCATTACCCCTGATACGATTATGAGACCTACCATGAACATGGCTTTATTTAAAGTTAAAGCCATAAGAAGCATGCCAATCATATAAACCAGGATATCCTGTTCAAAGACTGCTTTTGCACCGACCTTTTTGATTAGGTAGCGCATTAGAAGAATTCCGCAGGCTCCGGCGACTATCACGGTACAGATAATAACAGCGGAAACAAGTAGGAAAGTACTGTCAAAGTACTCTGTCCATAAAGGAATGCCGCCGATAACGGCAATTGCGGTACCGGCACAAATATAGCCTGTCGCCATAAAAACGCCGATACGGTTTAATTTATTAAGGGAAAACATAACAATCCTCATAAGTTTTACGGATTGTGTTTATTATACGCCCATTTATATCTTGTATGGAAGATTGCACCAATTAAAACAGTATATCGATTTTAATTGGTGTAAACATACTTTCAGCTTTTTTTCTTGCCTTTTATAGATCGGGATAATGAACGGGAGAGAGTTGATTTTGTACTCATTATTATATGAGAACTGACGGCGACAGGTTTTAATAATGAGTCTCCTGAAATATTAGCGCCCATGATTAATTGTCCGACAATTTGCGGTGTCCCTGTGGATAATCCGTATATAAATAGGGATGTAAAAATTAAAACGGCAGTATCCATAAACGTAACGGTGTGGGAATTGGTTAAATCGTTTATAAAATCATCAAAAATTGAAAAACCGGTGTTACAAATTAAGATGATGCACATAAGCTGCAGACCGATAGAAAAAAGCATTTTAAGGTAATTTATCGATAAGTCTCTGGTAAAAGAAAGAGCACCGAAACCTAAAACGAAAATACCTGTTACGCATATAAAATAAGCGCTTACGTACATAACGGCAAATTTAACGATGATAAGGGATAAAACCACAAATATGAGCACTACTTCAAGGATAATGGTTATTTCCATAATCGGACCGTGAGTGCTGGCATTTTTAATAAGCAGTTTGGCGATTTTAAAAGTTTTATCTGCACATTCCGATATTCCTAATTCAGAGCTTTGTGACAGTTTTATCATGGAGTCGATAATATCCGCGCCGATATCAGAGCCGTTTTGCAGCAGGAATTCAAATACGCCGATGATAAGGAGCATTTTAACTAACTCGCCAAAAAAGCTTTGTAGGGTTCCGTCCTGAAAAATAAGACGTATTCCTGAAAGAACGGCAGAGATTGCGCACAAAATCCAAAATAAACGGGTAGCAGCATTTTGCAGCGGAACGGTAATTTGTTTTATCTTAGCTAAAACTCGGTTAACCGAGAGATTTAAAACTCCTGACGGGTTTAGATACATATTCCCAAGATCTCTAGCTTCTAAAGTTTGCTGCTTTATTAAAGATTCATGGAAGTTACGCGAGGTCCCTTCATAATGTGCGGCAAAGACTGAAAAACTAAAAAATATACAGCACGAAAAAAATAAGAATAAAAAGTTTCTAAATATTTTTTTATATTTCATAATCAGTTATTAAGTAAATCGTTAATGGAAAGGTTAATATGCGGAGATTTTATGTACCCGTCAGTTTGCATAAAGTTTTCATATGAACTTTTTTGTGCAAGATCTTCGTTATTTTTAGCGGCCAAATCATGGCTTAAAAGTTTTACCAAGGTTGAAGTCTGTAGATTCAAATCTACTAGAGAACTTGAAATTGAAGAGTTGATTTTAGACAAGGCATCAAGAGAGGCAGCTCTTCCGGTAGAAGAGCGTGCTTCAAGATTTAACTTTTGGACTTCATTTATTTGGTTTTTTAGTTTTTCCTGCATCAGTTCAGCGTTTTGATAAGATTTGGTCGCAAAATCAATTGCCGTATTATCAATAAGGCGCAGAGTCTTTTTAAAGTTGCAATGCCCAGATTGTATGCAGTTATTCCATGCATCCGATCTTTTAAAAGAAGCAAGATAACGGTTGGCATCGCCAAATTCCTGCCACACCGAGGCGCTTGCGTGAAGTAAAGATAAAGAATCTTCATGTAAAGACTGTAAATCCTGCCATGCACTTAACATCGGCATTACTGAATTCTTTGCTTCAAGTTCATAAGTGTTGACAAGTTCCTGAAGCTGTTGGATTTGATGCGCGTTATCCGTAGCCCATTGTTCTATAGCCGCAATTTTTTGTGAAATGCTTTCACGTAAAGCAGATGCGTCAAAGACTGGAAAGCTTGCAAAAGAAGCGGATGATAAAGTTAAAATCAAAAAGCAGAAGATTTTAAGAAATTTAATTATAGTAATCATATGCTGTATATTCTCCTGAAAATTCTATGTCCTTGGTTACTGCCACGTTGAAGCGAAAGCCGGGTTTTACTGTAAGTGTGGGAGAGAGACTTAAATTTCTTTCAATGACCTGACTCATGGTTCGCCCCAAAATTTCTCCCATGGATTGGGATAAAGCTGCTTGGGGCGTGATTTTTCCTTCAGAGTCGTATGCTGCATCGGTACTTAGGGTTACGGCGGTAGTGATGCCGCCTAAAAATACCGAATATGAAATAAGCTTCAGCCAATGGTTGTTGACATCAGCTTTAAATCCTGAATATCCGTCAGAACCTGTTCCGGGCATGGCTTCTAAATTTAGGCTTTTGCCGTCAGGAAAAATGAGACGGTTAAATCCCATCATGATCCTAGTTTGACCGAACCCCGGTCCTGAACCGTATTGTCCGATTAGCTTTGAGCCTTTAGGAATTAATATACTGTTGCCAAAAGGACTATCTAGAACATCATTGGTAACTTGTGCGCTTACTTGCCCCGGCAGATCTGAATTAATTCCCGTAAGCAAAACCGCGGGAATAACGCTGCCTTGTTTTATGACAAAGGGATTGGTGATACTTTCTACATTATGGTTAAGCTTAAAATCATTATTTTGCAGGTAAGCATAATCATTAAGTGTTCCATTCGTTTCTTGAGAGATGGTGGACATCTTTTCTAAAGCTTCTTTACCGCGCTTTAGTTCGTTAATTTGATTAGCTGACAGATAGCTGTAAGGATCGTTTTTAGTACTTGAGTTTTGTACCGTATTTTTTGAAAAATTAAGATCAACTTTAGTCGGTGCGCTTAAGGCTTTTTCAAAATCAGAAGATCTTTTTTCTTTGATTTTATTCGGGATAGGATTTTGATATGCAGGTTGAGGTAACGGTTTACTTTCCTCAATACGTAAATATTCTTCATAATCTTTTTGAAAATCATAATCGTCTTTATTTATGTCTTGAAAGTTATCTAAGGCACTATCATCATTTTCTACAGTTTTATTAGAATCTTTAAATATATCTTGTTTATTGATAAGAGATTGTCTTTCCATTTTGGCAATTTGATTTGCGGCAATGTTAAGGTCACTTTTTGCGCTCTTTTCCTTAATTTCATTACGGCTATGAGCATTACGGCCGTCAATTGCAAGATTGGCAAGTATCAATATAATAAGAGCCACAAATAGCAAAATGATTAGTGGTGTTTTGCCGGCTCGTCCTTTTTTAACCTCAGTATTAAATTTAGTCATTTATTTTTCCTTAAAAGTAAATGCGGAAACGGCATGAATAGAACCGTGCTTTTTTTGATAAATGCGGTTTAATATGAATTTTGGAGTATTAATGCTGATAAGGACGGAGTTTTCCTTAATTGCAATGATTTCAAGTCGCAATGAAATTCCGGAACAGAATTCTTGCCCTGAGCAGACAGATGCGCCTTTTTGCATCAACGATGATGAGAATTTTTTGTTTTGCTCATGATCAAAACCGACAACGCTAAAACTGTTTTTACCAAAAGAAAGTTTATGTTTGAGGATAAGAGCAAAGTCGTTAAAGGCTTTAGAGTAATCGTCAGGCGCGAATAAATTTATTGAAGTTTCTTCTTTTACGGAAAAAGAAGAACTTTTTAAGTTGGTACATGCGCTAATGCATACAAGTGCCGCGATTAAAATTTTTGTCACGTTATTTATCCTTATAAATGATATCTACAGTTAAAGCATCGTCGTTGTCTCCTAAGATAAGTCTTGCTCTTTCAATAACGCCGTCGGCAATATAGCGGTTTTTGACAATGCGGTAATTGGCTGTTTGCAAATCGTCTTCAGAAAAGAAATTGACCTTGTTCACTATTACAAGAGCCGGAAGAGGAGCATAGATAGCTTTTTCAGGAAATTCGATATAGGTTTTTTGCCCGTCATGGTAAACGCGTGTCGGTTTGATCTTTTCATCACCTTCTATGAGGTAATTAAAATTAAGATCGTTAATGTTTATTCCGGTTCCGGAAATTACATTTCGTTCATCATCTTGTTGTTTTTTCTCTTTAAGTTTATTAAGTTTTGCTAAAGCATCTTCAGGATAGATAAAACGAATTTGCGGCATAAAATCCGTAATGGAAGATTTAAGTCTTAAATGGTAGGTCCGCCTGTCCGTAGTAATGACCATAGAGGTTTTAAGAGCATTATCAAGAGGTTTTACAACTAAATGCTGTACTTCATCATTTCCCGTTCCTGAAACAGCTGAATCAACAAGCCAGCGAGCAGCATCACCGATTTGTACCGTATTAATTTTTTCTCCTTTCTCTAAAGCAATATCGCAAAGTTCAAGAACGGCACAAACGATAGTCGGCCTTGAAGCTCCAAAAGTAAAAACCATTTCACCTGGTTTTGATACACTTCCCTGTAAACCAAGACCATCAACTCCAGTCCGTTCTGCTTTTTGTAAATCTTCAAGAGCTTTTAAATCTTCATCAGTTAAAAAATCATTTCCGTTTTGTTCCATGAAGTAATCGTCATACGCACTGTCAGCTATGGCGTTTGAGCATAGCGTTATGGAACATAAAAATAAAAATGTTTTACTAATTTTATTCATGAATAATCGGCAGTTTTCCGCAACATTTTCAACGGAAAAATAATAAAAGCCGCCTCCTTGTTGTGTTAATTGTTAAGAACCGCACTAACGGCAAAATCCTCGACGAAAATCTGCAGAGGATTTAGCAGTAAGGCATCAGGATCTTTTGCTGCTTCATTACTTACGGAATAAGCTAATATCGCGCGGAACATTTGTTTTTTTGATAAGGAAAGCGCATCGGATGATTCTTCGGTCCAATCAATCTGAAGTCTGTTATGTTCTTGAGTAATAACGTTATTTATGATGATGTTTATAGAACCTTGTTCTTGTTTTATAAAAGGATTTTCATTATTGTAAAAATCATTTAATTTTTGTAAGGCAGGAGAGCCTTCTTTAACGTATGCATAAGTCTCTAAAATAAAATCACGCTGCACTTTGCTGTCGGATGTAACGCTGCGCAAGTTTTTAATAAAGTTGCTAAGAGTGGCGGCAATAGCCTCTTGAGGAATTTGTTTATTTAAGTCGATACGGCCTTTTGCCAGAATCACTCCATGAGTATCCACGGTTACAAGATAAGGAATAATCTGACTTTGCGAACTTTTAACTATATAAGCGCCAAGGCAGATAAAGCCGAATGCCGTTCCGATTAGTGCGGTTATGATAAGACTTAATCTTTGTTTTAACTCAGATATGGCTATATTGTATTTTTCATTTCCGTAAACAGATGGTTTTGATATTTTTGTTTTCACGATACTATCTACTCCTTATATTTGTAAAAATTACGGCTGTGTTTTTTAAATAACGCATCAACCTGAGTTTTGATATGATCACCGCTGAAAGATAAAAGGCGCAGTTCTTCCTCTGTCATCATCAGATTAAAAAATGCTGCTTTTTGTCCTTTAAGCAAGAGATAGTCTTTTTTGGGTATTGCGTCAGAGAGATTATTTATTTGCTCTTCATTAAGCCCTGTTTGTTTGTAAATCGGTTTTAAAACATCGCTTTTGGCATCGTAATTAGGTAAGTAAATACGGGTTTTAACACATTCAAGAAAGGTTTCGAATAATGTACTTTTGGCAATATCGGTAATGGATTGTGTTGCTAGAACAACGATGACATTATGTTTTCTTAAAGTTTTGAACCACTTTAAAAGTTCGGATGCAAAAATTTCGTCTCTTAGCATAAGCCATGCTTCATCAAGGATTATGGCTCTAGGATCTCCTGAAAAACTGTCGGATATAAGTTTGAAAATTTGCTTTAAAAGCGGTAATGAGAAACTTTGCGGAGATTCAAATAAATCAGAGCATTCAAAAACCGTAAGATCAGAATCAAAGCCTAAATTTTCAGTATTGTCGAGTAAATTGTTTTCTCCGGCAATGACGGTATAAGGCGCAATTGCCTGTTTTAGATTTTTAGATAGAAGCAATAAATGAAAATCACTTAATGAGCGTTTATCTTTTTCTCTTTGTGCAAGTATTTTCAGGCAATTGTTTATTTCACTGCGTTCTTCTAAAGAAAGCGAATGTCCGGACATACGACATAAAAGTTCAATGAAGTCTTGCGCATATGTAAAGTCATTACTGTTCTCAAGGTGGTAAAGTGGACAAAATGCACTTTTTAAATTTGAAAATTCAATATGAGATCCGGATAAAGCTTTGCTTATGGCATAAAACGAATACCCTTTGTCAAAGGCAAAGATTTTCATGTTTTTATAACGCATAAGATTTAATATCAAAGATCCCAAAAGAACTGATTTTCCGGATCCTGGTGGTCCGACTACGGCAGTATTGCCCAGATCTTTTTGATGGAGATTTAAGTAAAAACGGCTATGTCCGGCACTTTTTACCTGCATTAGCGGAGAAGCGTTTTTCCCGTATAAAGGATTTGGAGAAAAGCGTTCTCCGTTCCACGGAGTAGATAGAGGGATTAAATCGGTAAATACTGTTCCTGACAGTATCGGACGGCGAATATTTTCAAAACAGTGTCCAGGCAGTGAGCCGAGATAACTTTCATTTGCGTTGACTGTTTCAACACGAGCGGCAAATCCCAGATCTTCAATGGTCTTAACTGCAAGTGTGGCCTTTTCCTGCAGTAAGTCCATATTTTCATCCATGATGATAATAACGGATGTGTATGCTCCGAAAATTTCTTCATTGCCCTCAAAGGCAAATTTCGCTTCATCGATTTCTGATACTTTTTCTACCGCATATTCGTTTACTCTGGCATTTGGCTGATTAAAAATTTGAGAAAGAATTCCGCGTGATTTTTGGCTCCAGAGTCTGCGGTATTTTTCAAGCAGGATATGAGATTGCATTTTGTCAAAAGTCAGGAATCGGGAATGAAAGCGGTATGGAAAAGGTAATAATGCAAGTGAATTTAGTATTCCCAAATATGAGCTTTGCGGGAAACCGTCAATTGCGATGCAGGCAATATAGTTACTGCCGATTTTGGGTGTAAATCCTGAAGAAAAATCTTTAGTAGAAAGTAAGGCGTCAAGATAACAATTATGTTTAGGAACGGCGATATCATGTTCTTTGCCGGTAATGCATGAATGTATGAATGAAAGGGTTTGATTTAAAGTAAAGTTAAGGTGTTGCGTTGAAGTGAGAGCTTTTACCTTAATAACTAAAGACAGGGTATCGGTAATGGATTTACATTCGCTTTGAAATTTTTCAATAAGTTCAAGAGTAGATTCTTTTGCACTTTTATGATCATTGCTATCGTTTAATACCAGACTTTCAATCTTACGACGTGAAGTAGATGTGCCTAAAAACGTGAGTGTAAGGAAAAATCTGCTCTCAAAACTTTTTTCATTTTTAAATTTCAGAATACGTTTGATTTCAAGATCGTTAATCGTTTGATTGAATGAATCGCATGTGGGAGCATAAAATCCGTCTTTTATTCTTTTAACGTCAAAATGTACAGCCCAGTTGCCACCTAGTTTTAAAAAGGCTTTTTGAATTATTTGTTCAAAATGAGTAAGACTTGCCTTATTAAGCTGTGATTGATCGTCAGGAAAAATTTCATAAAACGCGCAAAGGGCTCCTGACTTTAACACTATTAGGTTATCTTTTATAAGCGTTGCATAATCAAGCAAATCACAAAATGCAGGGATATTATTGCGTCGGGTTAATGTTTTGGTATAGGCAATCGCAAAAGGCAAAACAGATAAGATCGCGATTATGGCTAGTGTAAGCGCAGCATAAAAAAGTAAATCAGTGTACATTTGTTATTTCTTTTTCCAACTATTGTTTAACTTACGTCCTTGAGCAAGATAAAAAGGTGCGTACTTTATCTGTTTTAAATACACTTTACTAAGCATCAGATCGTGCTCGGACATAAGTCGAAGCAAATAAAACCCGCAAATGAACAAACAGAAGGACAACAGGCTTACGATGAGATCTGTTGAACTTAGAACAAGCGCGATGCAGATTAAAATTAAAAACATGCATAAACTGCGCTCACAGCCTAAAAATGTTTGTTTTTGTATTAAAGCTTTATAGATCTGATGCTCGTTCATGATTAAATGTAATTAATTGTTATATCGGAAAAATTATTAATAAAATTTGTATTTTGTGTTTGGTTTAGATTATGGTTTTTACTGTGATTTACTGCAATTACGGCTCCGTTGAAAAAGCGTGTCATTAAAGAATTTGCTCCTACAAGCAGTGTCATAACGAGGACGATATAAATTAACGATCTCATGAACTTATTTATTTCTCCTCCAGCAAGAATAAGAGTAGCGCCACAGCTTACGATCCCGATAAGTGAGACGCTAAAGGCTACGGGACCTGTTAGTGATTGCTGTAAAGTCCTTAGCCAGCTTTCGTACGGTAAAGATCCTCCCTGCGTATCAGAGGCATAAGCTGCAGAAGCGCTTAAAGCAAGAATCAAAATAGAACAGATAAGTTTTTTCTTCATGTTGTCATCTCCGTATAAAGATAGAAATTAACTATTTGTTATTAAAAATATTTTTTACATGAAAAACGCCTTCGCTAAACCCCGTAACTTGTGCAATCGCACTTATATGTCGTGATGGAGTTCGCTGCAGCTGAACAATTAAATCAAGAGCTTCGGCAAGCGTCGGTTCAATTAGGCGTGGTGCATGTTCATGTCTTGAAATAAGCAGGGTAAGCCTTTTTAATGCTTGATCTATCGACCCTGCGTGCAGTGTGGTAAAACCTCCGCTATGTCCTGTGGAAAAGGCATCTATTAAATCTAAAGCTTCGCTGCCGCGGACTTCTCCCACAATAAGGCGATCAGGACGTAAACGCAGGGCGGATTTTAGTAGGACAGACATGTCTGAGGTTTGAGATGTAAATAAAGAGATTTTATTTTTTACTTGTATTTTTAATTCTTTGGTGTCTTCAATAGAAATGACTCTGTCATGCGGGCAAATTTGTGAAAGCTCATTTAAAAGAGCATTAACTAAAGTAGTTTTACCGCATCCGGTACGTCCTGATACGATTATTGTGCGGCGATTAGCGATTGCTTCTTTTAAAAATAGTGCTTCTTCTTTATTTAACATTTCACTTTTTACAAGAGCATTAAGCGGTAAAGAAAGTGCGTTATGTTTACGTATTGAAAAAACAGGTTTGGCAACAAGCGGTGGCAGCAGGCCCTCAAAACGTGAGCCGTCAAAGGGTAATTCTCCTGAAAGAATTGGGCTGTCACTATTTAATTCTTTATTTAAAAGTGAGGCTAGAGTTCTTATGATTACAGCAGCTTTAATCGGATCTAATGTTCCGATTTTAATCAGTCCGTTATTTTTATGTTCGGCAAATAAAGTTTCGTCGCAATTCAACATGATTTCATTTATAAAAGGATCTTTTAGCGCATTAATGATTACACTTCCCAAATCGTTAAAAAGCCTAGATAAACCGCGTATGTCGTACGAGGTTTTAAGCTGATTTTTGTCAATTGCGCTTTCCATTTTTTTATCCTTAAAAAATAAGCGGCAAGTTTAAGGCAAAATGAAAATGTACCCTGGTGACTTTGTTGCACTTTTGCAGTGTTTGTTAAATTTCGTTTTGTAAATCAATAAAATAAAATTGCGTCTAAAAATACGCACCAAAATGGATCGTAAAAAAAACAGAAAATTTAATGTTTTTTAATGGATTTTGGAAAGCATTTTTCTGTAAGGAGGGTGGATTTGATAACAGTAAAAATTTATGAAATACAAATAATAAAATAAGGTGTTCTGTTTTTTGAAACATTGCGGTTATATATGTTACAGACTATACTGAAGTGTGTGTTTACTTTGGTATGAAGAATTAAATATGATTGATCTTGCCAAACTGCCATTAAGCATTACTTCATTTAGTAACTTTTGTGAAAGAAAGAAAATCTATATTGATAAAACGGATTTAGTCGCTAAATTGGCTCAATTTGATGCTCCGATTTTTTTATCCCGTCCGCGCAGATTTGGTAAATCGACATTAGTAAGCACTTTTCATGAGCTTTTCTCAAACGGTCTTGATAAGTTTCAGGGACTCAAAATTGTCACTGAAAACTTATGGAAAGATACGACTTATAAAGTCATACATTTGGATTTTTCAATAATAAAAGAGAGAGGAGAAAGATCTTTTGACCAATCTTTGCTTACGCAGTTAAAAATAACCTGCAAAGATTTACCGGAAATTACTGATTTAGCAGATAGCTCCAATACCTATTTGCAGTTTTTTCTAAAACAACAAAGCGATGCTAAATTTGTTTTATTGATTGATGAATATGACGCGCCTTTAACCGCGGTGATGGGGGATAAAGAGGAGTTTGAATCAAGAAGAAGAGTATTGTCAAACTTTTTCTCCACGATAAAAGCTTATTCGGGTAAATTTCGCTTTATTTTTATCACTGGAGTGACGCGCTATTCCAATACTTCAATATTCTCCGCCTTCAATAATATTGAAGATATAAGTTTTAATCCTGATTACGGCGCTATTGTTGGTTACACTCAAGCTGAGCTTGAGAGTTATTTTAAAGACTACATTGAATACGCGGCTAATGCGTTAAACAAAAAAGAAAAGACTGACAAATATACATATGAGCTTATTTTAGAAGAGCTCAAAAATAATTATGACGGCTATTCATTTGATGAAGAGTGTGAATGGCATGTTTATAACCCGTGGTCAATATTAAACTTTTTTAAAAACGCACAGCGCGGTTTTAAGCCCTATTGGCTTGAGACGGGCGGAGCGAAGCCGTCGCTTTTGGTAAATTATCTAAATACTTTTATTGATAAAAAAGTAAAGAAGACCGAGCTTGTCGATTATTTAAATCTTGAGTTTATAAAAAGGACCAACATCGCGGCATTATCTCCCACGATAACAAGTATTGAGGATGAGAATTTCCCGTTCTTTGCCATTTTGTATCAGGCAGGCTATTTCACGATTAAAGATCAAGCCTTTAACTACCTTAAAGTAGGACTTCCCAATCTTGAGGTAAAAAGGCGTTTGCCGAGCTTATCGTCGACAAATTAACGAATAAAACCGCATCGCAATTAAGTGATTGCTACGGTTTAACGATAAAGGCGGCCTTGGATGCGGGAGATTTTTCTGCGCTCAAGGATGAGTTCAACAAAATCTTAAACGAGTTTTCCTATGAAAGCGTAGTGAGCTTTAAAGAACACGCTTTTCGAGATGTTTACAAGGTGATGCTGCAGATTATAGGCTTTAATACTTATACTGAGTATCAGACGGCGCTGGGCAGAAGCGACTTATGTTTTGAAAATGACAGAAGACTTTATATCTGTGAGTTTAAAGTCATAGGCAAGGCAGATAATGTCCGAGAAAAACTTGAGGAAGCCAACGCGCAAATTAAGGAAAAGAAGTACGGATTAAGACTTACGAACAAAGAAGTGATCACGCTTGCGGTGGTCATTATCAATGAAAACAAGGATGAGACGCATCAAGCGATGCGCGAAGTGGCGGCAATTGAAGAAGTAAGTTAAATATAGAAACAAACAACTGACAACGTCATTAATAAAGAAAGAGTAACCTTAGTTTGCCATTTGGTTTTATGATCGATAATTTGCGCTTTGAAAAACAGCATGACTATAATTATGCCGAAAACACCGCGCAGCGATTGAATAATATTGCCTGAGATGACACCGCTTAAATTAAAGGCAATTACCATTAAAGTTGATGAAACGATCCAAGTTATAGCTACATATTTACAGTTATACATGTCGTTTAATTTGACTTTTTTGATAAAAGCACAGGGGATAAAGAAGACAAGTGCGGCAATATAGTTGTAAATATTAAGAATAATCGCCTGCTCTATAGGCGGTGCTTTAAAAGTTTTGGCAAGTGTTACTGTTGCGATATCGGCTAGAACATAGCAAAAACAGGCGGCGAAGATAAAAATTAAAGCTCTAATTCTTATTTGACCAGAAAGAGAGGAGAAGATCCACGATAACAACAAAATCGCGGTAATGGCAAAATATTGGTGCAGTTCAAAACTGTCGTGAAATAAAATCAATGATATTGCGGTCAGAATAGGTATCTTTAATACCAAAAGAGGAGAAACGATTGACGCGTCGCTTGAGCGCAGTGCCATAATCATAAAATATTGCGCCATTAAAAACGGAATGTTGATTTCTAACAGACCGAGAATAATCCGCCATTCAAAAAATTCGTAATACTTAAAGAAAATAAACGGCCAGAAAACGATAAACGCTATCGCAAGCTGTTCGGCGATAAGCATTCTAAAACCGTAGATATGATAAGAATCCTGACAACTTTTGGTTATCGCGTAGTTAAGTCCTTGTAAAACTGCTGCAATGATACTTGATATAACGCCGATTAAAAACATACTTGATGCTCGTGTGGAATATAGCGCTATTATAATTACAAGTGGACGTTTCGTTTATTCAAGCGTGATGTTTTAAATGGAATTTATAAAAAAACTGTAAATTTTTAAAAAGAAAAAGAATTTTTTCTTATCGCTTAATTTTAAATAAAGATAGTTGTTAAAATAATTGAACAATTGCTCAATAGATTTTGTGCTTAACGAAGAGATGATTAATATGAAGGAAAAAGAAAACAGTCGTGAAGAACTTATTGAAAGCGTTAAGTCGCAGATGCTCGCTCCTGACGACGTGGATGTTACCGCAGAGTTTTTTAAGGCATTAGCCGACCCTACAAGAATTAATATAGTAAATGCGCTGCAGATCCATGAATGGCTGTGCGTTACCGATCTTGCTGAAATTTTAGGAATGACCAAATCAGCTGTGTCTCATCAGTTATGCTATTTACGCTTAAATAATCTTGTGATGGTAAAACGAGAAGGACAGCGGGTTTATTATGCTTTATGCGATGAACACGTAGAAAAAGTTTTTGAAATGGCGATTTCTCATATTAAGGAGTAATAAAAATAAAAATGAATCGTCCTGTGTATATGGACTATGCTGCGGCTACTCCTCTTGATCCTCGCGTAGTAAAAGTGATGATGGATTGCCTGACGCTTGAAGGATCTTTTGCCAACCCTTCATCTAAAGATCACGTGTTTGGCTGGGAAGCTGCCGAGGCGGTTGAAAACGCAAGGGAGCAAGTGGCAAATTTAGTCGGATGTTCCCCTCTTGAAATTACTTTTACCTCAGGTGCTACCGAGAGTAACAATCTTGCCGTAATCGGTCTTGCCCGCGGTCTTAGACATAAAGGAGATCCGCGTCGGCACATCGTTACTTCCATGGTTGAACATAAAGCGGTGCTTGAGGGCTGTGAGTATCTTGAAAAATATGAAGGTTACACAGTTTCTTATATAAAACCGCATCAGGACGGCAGTATCGATCCTGAGCTTTTAGCTTCATATCTTACGGAAGATACGTTTTTGGTTTCTATTTGTCACGGCAACAGTGTGCTCGGTACGGTAAACGATATTCATGCCCTTGCTTTATTATGTAAGGATAAGGGAATTTATTTTCATACCGACTGCGCTCAGACGGCAGGATGGGAGAAAACGGATTTTGACCATTCCGCAATTTCCATGGCATCGCTTACCCCGGAGAAAATATACGGCCCCAAAGGCGTAGGTGCTTTATATATAAAGCGTGAAGCAAATGTGCCGGTTGAAGCCTTAATTTACGGCGGAGGTCAGGAGAAGGGCCTGCGCGGCGGTACTGTCGCGACGCATCAGGTTGCAGCCATGGGCAAGGCTTTTGAAATAATGGCAAAAGATGCCCAAAAGGACAAAGAACGTATTTTAAAGCTGCGCGAATATTTAGTTAATGAAATCAAAACCATAGACGGAGCGGTTATTAACGGCAACAGTTCTCATCATCTGCCCGGAATCATTTCCGCAAGTTTTGCCGGAATTGACGGGCGTATGCTGCTTCCGACCTTGTCGGGAATTGCCGCTTCAACCGGATCAGCTTGCTCTTCTGCCGAGTTAAAACCTTCTTATGTGCTAAAGGCGATAGGTCATAGCGATGAGCTTGCCCGCGCTTCGATTAGGTTGTCGCTGGGCCGCTTTACAACCGAAGAAGAGGTTAAACGGGTAGCGGAGGAGCTTAAGACCAAAGTTGCCGCCTTAAAAGCTTCAGGTAGTATGTGGCAGATAAAGAAAGATTAATTAAGGAAGGAAAAATGCCGAAAATTAAAGTAAGTTCAGTAAAGAACGTAAAAACAGATGATTTTATTCAGGTAAGACTTAAAGACGGAGAGGCTCCCAAGCCTTTTAATAAGAAGGCAAAGCTTGTTCCCGAAGGAAAAAACAGCGTAAGTCTTATGGTGAATAAGGAGAATTTTAGGTTTTATCAGGAAGCAGGCCGCAGTCTTTGCAATTTGGGAATTAATGACGCGTTAATTGACAGCGGTGACATTCCTTTGTCTGTTCTTGATGCCGTATGGCTGATTCAAGGTATGTATGACGGCAAGTTGGATATAAATATTGCATTTTCCTTAGAGAAAAAAGATTGCGATAAGGTTGCCAAGATCTCCGATTTAATTACCGATTTTCGTAAGCTTGCCGATTCTGATTCCAAGACGACCACACCTGAGTCTTTAGTTAAAGAAGTTTTTTCAAAAGTTAAGAAAGCAGCTGAGAAAAAGGGCGGGGAGGCAACGCTTAAATTAATCAAAAAAGGACATAAGGATTATCACGATTGCGTAGGATTGCAGGCAGTAGGCCGCGGCAGCGATAATTTGCCGTGCCTTGGCATAATTGACTATTTCCCAGAAGGGAAAAAAGATGATGACATTGAGATTTCCCTTGTGGGTAAAGGCATTACCTTTGATTCAGGCGGTTATGACATTAAACCTCCTTCGTACATGTCCTCCATGCATTCAGATAAATCGGGGGCCGTATATTTGGGCGGAGCTTTGACTCTGGCTATTTTGCAGGGACTTAAAAAGCGCGTCCGTCTTTATTTGTGCTGTGCAGAAAACATGCTTTCAGGCAATTCGATGCTGCCAGGCGACATCATTTCTTATCCTAACGGCGTTAAAGTTGAAATCGGCAATACCGATGCCGAAGGCCGTCTGGTGCTTGCCGACGCTTTGATTCATGCCTGCAAGGCAAAAAGTAAATTTATTCTTGATGCCGCAACTTTGACCGGAGCTGCCAAAGTGGCGGTAGGACGTGAGATGTGCGCGGCTTTTACTCCGTCAAACGAGCTTCCTTTAGATTTACAAAACGCATTTAAAGATTCGATGGAAGAATTGTGGCTTTTGCCGATGCGTCCTTATTTCAAGCGTTTTATTTTAAGTAAGCGCGCTGACATTTCAAATTCAGGATCAGGAGACGGGAATCCCGGAGCAAGTTCGGCAGCCGAGTTTTTGCATTGCTTTGTAGAAAAGGATATTCCGTGGGTACATCTTGATTTGGCTTGCGCTTATCAAAAAGAAGGATCTGCTTTTTATGCGCCGGGAGCTACCGGAGCTACTATTTTATCGATAGCTCAATTTTTAAGCGGCAAGAAGTATTAGGGGCGTATATGAAATTAACAGGAGTTTTAGCAATAGCTTCCGTGTTCGTCTTCAGCTTTACTGCTGTTGCTGATGAGGAGTTATCTCCGGGCTATAATGCCTGTATGGCGGCATCAGGAGGTGTTACCGTTCAAATGCGTAAATGTCAAAATGATGCTTTTATTTATTTGGACGGCAAGCTTAACAAGATTTACAAGCAGGCAATGCTGTCTTGCAATGATGACGGAGATCCTAAGGCTTGCAAGAATACTATATTAAAAATGCAGCGCGCCTGGATAAAGTATAAGGAAGCTACTGTTGATTATTTATTTATGGCATTGGGCGACGGCACTTTAACCCCGGTAGTTGTTGATGATTTTGTTAATCAGACGACAAAAGAGCAGGTAAAAAAACTTGAGCTGATGCTAAACAGGTAAGAAATAAGCATGAGATATCAAAACATAGTTATTTTGACGGGAGCCGGAGTTTCAGCAGAGTCCGGAATTCCCGTGTTTCGCTCTGAGGACGGGTTGTGGGAACATCACAATGTTGAAGATGTCGCAACCTATGAAGGTTTTCTGCGCAATAAGACTTTAGTGCATGAGTTTTATAACAAAATGCGACTTTCATTGCCGACCAAAAAGCCAAATGCGGCGCATAAAGCGATAGCGCATTTACAGACAGAGTGGCAAAAACAAGGAGGGGAAGTTTTTCTTGTTACGCAGAATATTGATGATTTGCATGAAAGAGCCGGAAGTAAGCAAGTTTGTCATATGCACGGTGAACTTTTAAAAATGCTGTGTGAAAACTGTCATTCTTCTTTTCCTTTTTCAGGGGCAAGTTCGGTTAAAAGCGAGTGTCCTTATTGTAAGCATCAGTCTTTACGTCCTGACATCGTATGGTTCGGTGAGATGCCGTATGATATGGATGAAATTTACGCAAAGCTTGTAAAGTGCGAGTTGTTTTTAGCTGTCGGTACGTCAGGAGTGGTTTATCCGGCGGCGGGTTTTTGTCAGATAGCTGCAGGAGCCGGTGCCGTATGTGTTGAGTTTAATCTTGAGAAAAGCTTGACCGCTTCAAATTTTACTTACGGAATTTACGGTAAAGCCGGAGAAACCGTAAGCAAGTTTACCGAGTATCTTTTAGGAACCGGAAAACTCCTTAACTTTAATTAAAATTTTTTAAACTTTCACGCATTGCGCTGCGTGAGGTTTTTAAGTTTAAACAGCTCTTGTCTTTGCGGATATCCCGTTAAAGAAAAACATACGATCCTGCTATAATGTATTATTTAAATTTTTAAGAAAAATCTATATTTTTTGAGTACTTGTTTAAATGTCGGAAACTCGCATCAATTTAATGAATTTAGGCGTTGATGAGCTCAAAGATTTTGCTGTTTCTTTAGGTGAAAAACCGTTTCGCGCCACCCAGTTTTTAAAATGGATTTATCAATACGGTGTAACCGATTTTGATTTAATGACTAATATCAAAAAAGATTTACGGGAGAAATTAAAAGAAATCGCGTGCATCAAAGCCCCTGAAATAGTAACGGAACAGCGTTCAAGTGACGGTACCGTGAAATGGGCTCTTGACATAGGTGACGGACAGTTGGTCGAAACAGTCCTAATCCCTGAAGAAGGCCGCAATACTTTGTGTATTTCCACTCAAGTGGGATGTCCGGTCAAATGCGCTTTTTGTCGCACCGGAGCTTCGGGGTTTAACCGCAATTTAAGCGTTAGCGAGATCATAGGTCAGGTTTGGAGAGCCGCATCTTGTGTGGGTTTTTCTCAAAATGAAGAGCAAAAACCGATTTCAAATGTCGTGATGATGGGTATGGGCGAGCCTTTATACAATGTTGAGGCCGTGCTGAAAGTAACCGAGATTTTGTTAAACGATAATGCTTTTGCCCTGTCAAAGCGCCGCGTCACGATTTCTACATCAGGAGTCGCTCCCATCATTGATAAAATCGCCGGCAAAGTCGACGTGGCTTTGGCATTGTCACTGCATGCGCCTAATGATGAATTAAGGGATGTCCTCGTGCCCCTTAATAAAAAATATAAAATTGATGTGGTGTTAAAAAGCGTGCGTAATTATTTGTCAAAATCTAACGCCAATTGCGGAAAAGCCACGATTGAGTATGTGCTTTTGGATCATATTAATGATTCTACCGATCAGGCTGAAGAGCTTGCCCGTCTTTTAAAAGATACGCCGTGCAAAATTAATTTAATTCCGTTTAATCCCCATGAACAATCGGAATTCAAGCGCCCCTCAAATAGTAGGGTTGACCGTTTTTATAAGGTGTTAACCGGTCACGGTTATACCGTTATGACCAGAACCACCAGAGGTGATGATATCGCCGCAGCCTGCGGACAACTTGCAGGTCAGGTTAAAGATAAAATCGCCAAAACCCGTATTACTGCCGCTAATATTTCATAAAGGATGAAAAAATGGATAATAAGTCGCATTCATCTATACCTCAGGGTCTTCGCAATCATTCAGGCTCTTTTAAAGCCGATCCTGTAGAAAAAGAAGAAGCAGCGGTTAAGTCATCCGCAAAGCCACAAGCAGATAAGTCTTCTCACCGTGAGGATTTTAGGAATAATTTTTACGGGGACGAGCATCGTTTCGGCGGTAATTTAACTCATAACGGTGACGATCCGGATAAGGTTCCGGTGGTTCCGTCCTTATCGGATGATGAAGTTCCCAATCTTCCCGGCTCTATTTTAAAGCATGCCCGTGAGATGTTAGGTCTGTCGCAGCGCGAGATAGCTTTGCGCCTTAAGTTAAGAGTCAATACCATTAGCGATATCGAGCACGATCGCCTGACCCAGCCTACGGCGGCTCCTTTTGCCCGCGGATATATCGCTGATTATGCAAGATTGGTTAATATTGATCCTAAAGCCGTTGTGGATCTTTACAATCACAATGTGCTTGAAGCGGCGGAAATGGCAAAAAATCAAAGCAAAGTTGCGGCCAAAAAACGCGCAGCGGCACTTACTGCCGAGCCTAAGGTCGAAATGACCGAAGAGGCGAAGGAAGCTTCCGCAGAATCTGCATCTCCTTCTCAAGAGATACCTGCCATTAACGCCGTTAATAATGATGAAGGCAAAAGCAATAAGGGAATGCTGGTAAAGCTTGGTGCCGTTCTTTTGGCTCTTTTGCTTATCATTGCCGCGGTTTGGCTGTTTATGTCTGATGACGCAAAGCAAAGCGGAACTTCAGGTACCGTTACCGTTAATGAATCTATTGCCACAGAGCAGGATAATAACGCTTCATCAGGTGAGCTAATTATTGATGATGCCTCTTCTGAAACGGCAACTGCGGAGGACGGTTATCAGGATTTATTAAACGCCCCTGCAGAAGATCCTTTTGCCGATAAAGCAAGTGTTAAAGAAAATCCTGCCGAGGAATTATTGATAAGCTCAAGTCCTGCTGCAGATAAATCATCACCTGCAGAAACTTCAGGCAAGACTTCAAATGACATGGAGCTTGTCGTTGCCCCTTCTCCTTCTAAGGTAGATGACGCAGCCGCGGCAGCTAAAGAAGAGGCCTTAAAAGCGAAGCAGGCAGCAGAAGAAAAGCTTAAGCAAGAGCAGGCAAAATTAAAGCGCGAAGCTGAGGAAAAATTAAAGCAGGAAGCCTTGAAGAAAGAAGAAGAGGCAAAGGCAGCTGCAGCACAAGCACCGAAGCTTAGCGGCAATCTGCGTGATATCAGCTCTTCAGCCAAGCTGCGCGGCAGAGAGGGTCTTGCTTCTTTAAACAATGTTTCAGTAAGAGTTAAAGCTCCTGTTTCTTTGAAGATAACAGACAGCCGCGGCAAGGTTTTGGTAAGCGGTTCTTATAAGGCGGGCGACAGAGTTTCCGCTACCGGTATTCCTCCGCTTAAAGTTTCGGTTACCGATACGTCAAGCGTTACCGTCAACTACATGGGCGGAACCATTGCCGTACCTGCAGCCAAGCAGGCATCATTCACTTTGCCCAATCGTTAGGAGTAAAAGAGAAAAATGGAATGGCAGGCTCCTAAAATCGTAAGGCGCAAATCAAGACGCATTATGGTAGGCTCCGTGCCGGTAGGTGACGGAGCTCCGATTTCGGTACAGAGCATGACTTCTACCGATACTCTTGATGTCGAGGCTACAGTAAAGCAGGTTCTTGATCTTGAAAACGTCGGGGCGGATATAGTAAGAATTTCGGTTCCGTCAATGGAAGCCGTGGACGCTTTTTCGCAGATTGCAAAAAGAGTGCATGTTCCTTTGGTCGCCGATATTCATTTTGACTATAAGATTGCCGTGGCCGTTGCTCAAAACGGTGCAGCGGCTTTACGCATTAATCCTGGTAATATCGGTTCAAGGGAAAAAGTCGAAGCGGTATGCCGTGCCGCCCAGGATCACGGATTGCCTATTCGCGTGGGTGTAAACTCAGGCTCTCTTGATAAAGACATAATTCAAAAATACGGCGCTCCCACGCCTCAGGGCATGGTGGAGGCGGCGCTGCGTTCTGCCGATATTTTAGATTCTCATCAATTTTATGATTACGCTTTTTCGGTTAAGGCTTCCGAGCTTAATTTATGCGTTGCGGCATATGAAGAGTTAGCGGTAAAAACTGACGCTCCGCTGCATCTTGGCATTACTGAAGCAGGCGGTCTTACCGGCGGTACGGTTTTATCTTCAATCGGAATTTCCTGGCTGTTAAAGCAAGGTATCGGTGATACCCTGCGCGTATCCTTGGCAGCTGATCCTGTTGAGGAAATCAAGGTCGGCTGGGCAATTTTAAAGAGTATGCATCTGCGTTCCCGCGGCGTGGATATCGTTGCCTGCCCTACTTGCGCAAGACGCGGTATTGATGTCGTAAATACCGTAAAAGAGCTTGAATCCCGTTTAAGCGATATTCGCAAGAGCGTTAAAATTGCCGTTATGGGATGCGTGGTCAACGGCCCGGGTGAGGCATTGCATGCCGATGTCGCAGTGTGCGGCGGCGGAAACGGTAAATGCCTGGTCTATGAAGACGGCAAACTTATGGGTAAAATATCAGCAAATGACGTAGTGTCAGTGCTTGAATCAAGAGTTCGAGCCCGTGTCAGTGCGGAAAATCAGAAATAAAAATTAGGAAAAGTTAATGGCATTAAGCGTACAAGCCGTAAGAGGCATGAATGATTTGCTGCCTGAGGATACTTCAGTTTGGCAGCAGGTTGAATCTATTTTGCGTGAAACCGTGGCATCATTCGGTTACAGTGAAGTTCGTCTGCCGATTTTGGAAAAGACCCCGTTATTTTGCCGCGCAATCGGTGAAGTGACCGACGTGGTCGAAAAGGAAATGTATACCTTTGAAGATCGCTCGGGAGAAATGCTGTCCTTGCGCCCTGAAGGTACCGCGGGCTGCGTGCGTGCCTGTCTTGAGCACAATCTTATTTATAATCAGGAACAGCGCCTTTGGTATATGGGACCGATGTTTCGTCATGAGCGTCCGCAGAAGGGACGTTATCGCCAGTTCCATCAGCTTGGCGTAGAGATTTTCGGTTTAAAAGGACCTGATATCGATGCTGAAATCATCATGCTTACCCATGCTTTATGGAAAAAGCTCGGAATTGCCGATGATCTTTCTTTGGAGCTTAATACTTTGGGCACTAAAGAAGAGCGCAAAGCTTTTCGTGATGAGCTTGTTTCTTATCTTGAGGCTCATTTTGACGAGCTTGACGAAGACAGCAAGAGAAGAACACACACCAATCCCCTGCGCGTTTTGGACAGTAAAGATCCTAAAGTAGGAGAGGTGTTAAAAGGCGCTCCTAAACTTAGCGATCATTTCGGTGAAGAAACCAAAGCGCATTTTGAAGGCTTAAAAGAGCTGCTTGACGCTGCCGGTATCAAGTACACAATTAATGATCGCCTGGTTAGAGGTCTTGATTATTACAATTTAACCGTATTTGAGTGGGTTACTACCGCATTAGGTGCTCAAGGCACCGTTTGCGGCGGCGGTCGTTATGACGGCCTTGTCGAGGAACTCGGCGGCACTGCAACTCCGGCAGTAGGCTTCGGCATGGGACTTGAGCGCCTGATGCTTCTTTTAGTAACTTTAGGCAAGGTAAAAGCTAAACCCGGCGTTGACGTTTATATCGTAGGCAGCGGGGAGAACAGCGCTAAAGAACAAGCGATGACCGCTTTAAAGCTGCGTGAGGCTTTGCCCGGCGTTCGCATTATGAATCATTGCGGCGGCGGTAACTTCAAGCGCCAGTTTAAACGTGCCGATAAAGTCGGGGCAAAAGTGGCTGTGGTTTTAGGTGAGGCTGAAATCGCATCCGGAACTTTGGGCATTAAGGATTTGCGTAACGAAGGTTCTCAGCAGGAATATGATTTTGCCGGAGCCGTGGCGGCTATATTAAAGCTGCTGCAAAAAGAATAAAAGTTAAGCGCAGTCGCTTTTCCTGCGTGAAAGATTGCTCTTTTCCATGTAAACTTAAAATTTAAGAATAAAAAAGTAAAAGGAACAAATAATGGACGTATTAACCGACGATCATGAGAGAGAAGAGGTTGTCAAAAAATGGTGGCATGAATACTGGAAGCCTATCGCATTGGGCGTGGTTATCGCTCTTGGCGGTCTTATCGGCTTCAGACAGTATCAGTCTTATGAGTTAGGCAAGTCCCAGGAACAGGCTCTTGCGGTTTATCAGCTGCAGGAAAAGTTAAATGCCCAAGGTCTTGACGCAATTTCCGATGCTCAGAAATTTATCGCCGAGAACGATAATGTTTACGGAGCTCTGGTTGCTCTTGACGTAGCAACTTTACAGATGACCGAAGATAAATTTACTGACGCTGCCGCCACTTTGGAGAAAGCGGCTTCAAGCGGCGGAGATTTATTAAAGCCTGCCGTAACTTTGACGCTTGCTCGTCTGCAGGCGCAAAACCAGGAATATGATAAGGCGGTAAATACAGCCAATTCCGTGACCTCTGAAGCTTACGCTTTAGAAAAATCCGAGGTTTTAGGTGATATTTATATGGCATCAGGCGATCGCCTTAAGGCTCATGATGCATATAAAAACGCTATTGAGTTGTGCAAGAACAAAAAGCTGCCGATTAACGGTATTTTGCAGATGAAGTTTGACAATCTTATTGCCGCAGGCGATACCCCGGCATTTAGGGAAATGTCAGCTTTACAGCAGCAATAAGAAATGTTTGGGCGGATGATGAATATGTCGAAAATTAAATCTTTGGCGTTAATTCCTTTGGTGGCCGGAGTGCTTTTCGGGTGCTCGGGCAATGAGGATTTATATGCTCCGGTGGAAGCTCCGGAAATTGAAAGTCGTTTTGATATCGATAAATTATGGTCATCATCCGTAGGCGGAGTCGGTGATTTTTATTCCCAGCTCTCTCCTGCTTTTTCCGGCGGCATAATATACGCGGCAGGGCGTGACGGAGATGTCTACGCTTATGATGCCGTTTCAGGCGATCGCATTTGGCATACCGATCTTGATGATGAGGAAGAAAATGATGATCGCAGATCCGCCCGTCTTGCCGGCGGTGTAACCGTTTATGCTGGAAAGCTGGCAATCGGCTCCGAAAACGGCTATATCTACGTTTTAAATGCTAAAGACGGATCTTTATTGTGGAAAGATTTTGTCGGCGGCGAAGTTATTGCCAAACCCGCTTTTGCAAAAAGCGGTACTGCATTGTTCGTGCTTGATTCCCGCGGCAGGCTTACTTCATACTCAAGCGATGACGGCAGCGTGAATTGGGAGTCGGGAGACGCATTGACCGATTTGCGCCTTAGAAGTCAGTCGGATCCTTTGGTGATCGGCGATGAATACGTGCTTTTAGGTCAAAGCAACGGTAAAGTTAACGTGATTTTGCAAAGCACGGGATCTATCGTCAATCAGATTGACGTAGGTGAGCCGTACGGCGCTAACGCTCTAGAACGCGTAGCTGACGTTTCGGCAACTCCGCTTGTCATCGGATCTACTCTCTATTCCATTTCATATGGCGGCGGACTCGTGCAGTATTCGTTTGAAAACAATCAGGTTTTGTCGCGTCTTAATTATCAAAGCTCTAAAGATTTAGCAATTGATGACAGTTCTATCGTCATCGTCGGTGATAACGGACATGTTTATTGTTTAAACCGTTCGGATAATAGTGAGCGTTGGGTCAATACCGTTTTGACTTACCGTTCGGTTTCAGCTCCGGCTATCTATGGGGATTATGTCGTCGTAGGCGATCTTGACGGTTATTTATACTTCATGTCCTTAAATGACGGTACTATCGTTTGTCAGCACGAGGTCGATGACAGCGCTATCTACACCGCACCGCTCGTTGCTGACGGAAATTTATATGTAAGTACCCGTGACGGCGATTTGACTGCATACAAATACGATCCTAACGGTAATGCCATGGTTAAGGAGCTTGCCGTAAACGAGCTTTTGGATTATGCGGGAGTTGCCGTTAATATGGCCCGCCCCGGTGTCGGTGAGGGCGGTATTTACGCACCTTCCGTCATGGATAAGGAACAGCTGCAGGCACGCCGTGCCGCAATTTTGCGTGCCGCTGCCGAAGCTGAAGCCCGTCAGAAGGCCGCAATTGCGGCTCAAAGACGCGCCTATGAAGAACGCAGGCGCGCATATGAGGCACAAAAACGTGCCTATGAAGAACGCGTGCGTGAATATAAAGCAAGAGTTGCCGCTTATGAAGAAGAGCAAAGACGCCGTCTGTCAGGCTTCGGCTTGATGCCGGGCGTAAAGAGCAATGCCGATGCCGTTCCTGAAGAGCCGGCTCCTGAAGCTCCAAAGGCTCCTGAAGTAAGCGCACCAGAAACTCCGGTTCAGGATGTTCCTGAAATGAATATGCCAAAGGAAAATCCTGAAGAAAAAGCTTCAGGTTTCGGCCTTTAATTAAGTTTTTTGAAGTGCAGCCGCCGTCATCGGCGGCTTTAGTGTATCTATTCTTTTCTATTTCGGCATGGTCAGCCGTTTTTTTTACCTTCGAAAGAGGAAAAGACCCTTACTTAAGAGGATCTGAAATGAAAGTTGTGGCTTTGGTAGGTTGCCCTAATGTAGGTAAATCTACTTTATTCAATCGTTTAACCAAGACCCGTGATGCTTTGGTGGCGGATTTTCCGGGATTAACCCGTGATCGTAAATACGGACGTGCTTTATTTGACGGCAGAGAATATATCGTTATTGATACGGGCGGTATTGCAAAGGATGCCGAGCAGCCTTCCGATTTGACTTCAAAAATGACCGAGCAGGCACTTTTGGCCATCGAGGAATGCGATTTAGTTCTTTTCATGGTGGATGCAAGAGCCGGAATTATGCCCGGTGATTATCAGGTAGCTGAATATATCCGTAAATCAGGAAAGAAGTGCGCTGTTGTTGCCAATAAAATCGACGGACTTGATCCGGATATTGCCGGTACCGAATTTTACGGCCTGGGATTGGGCGAAGTCCATCAAATCGCCGCCGCTCACGGACGCGGCGTTCAAATTTTAATTGAAGATGTGATTGCTCCCGTGCTGCGTGAAGAGGGTCCGCTTGAGAGCGATTTGCCTGAGGTTCCTGAAGGAGAAGATCCGGAAGGGTATATCTGGGAACACGGTTATGAGTTTTTGGAAAACGTTCCTGCAGAAAAGAATGCCGGCGGATTTGACTGGTATGCTTTTCGTGAAAAGCAGCGCGGTCTGCAGCATACCGATGATGAAGCGGAAAAAGCGGCAGAGCAGACTCCGTTTGCCGATTTGCCGATAAAATTTGCCTTGGTCGGAAAGCCTAACGTAGGAAAATCAACTCTTACTAACCGTCTTTTAGGTGAAGATCGCGTGGTGGTTTGCGATATGCCGGGAACCACTCGTGATTCCATCTATATTCCGTTAGAGCGTGAGCATAAAAAATATATCGTTATAGATACCGCCGGTGTGCGTAAGCGCCGCAAGGTATCGGAAGCAATTGAGAAGTTCTCAATCGTAAAGACTTTAAAAGCTATTGAAGATTGTAATGTCGCCGTACTGGTTATCGATGCGCGTGAGAATATTACCGATCAGGATCTGTCGCTTTTAGGCTTTATTTTGGACTCAGGAAGATCGCTTGTTATCGCGGTTAATAAATGGGACGGTCTTTCTAAGGAATATAAGGATGACATAAGACGTGAGCTTAATCTGCGTTTAGGCTTTGTTGATTTTGCCCGCGTCCACTTTATTTCGGCACTTCACGGTACCGGTGTCGGTAATATTTTTGACTCCATTGATGAAGCTTATGAGTCGGCGACGCGCCGTAACTCTTCTGCCACTTTAAATCGTGTTTTGCAGGCGGCGGTTCAAGAGCATGAACCTCCTATTTCAGGAGGAAGGCGTATTAAGCTTAAATATGCGCACGCAGGCGGATATAATCCTCCGCGCATTGTCATTCACGGCAATAAGGTATCTAAGATGCCTGATGCGTATAAACGCTATTTAATTAATTGCTATCGTAAAGCGCTTAACATTATGGGAACACCGGTTATTTTGGAGTTTAAGGAAGGCATTAATCCTTTTGCTAATGAAAAGCCGGTACAAAAGCGTCTTACTCAATCCAAGTTAAGAGAACAAAAGCGCCAGGCTGAAACCGAGCGTCGTTATGAAAGAGCGGCAAAGCGTAAGGAAAATGAGAAAAAACGCCTTATCGAAAAGGCTAAAAAGAGCGGAGAGGGCATTGTCCTGTCAGCTGTCGCCAAGAAAAAGAAAAAAACTAAATAATAAGTGAAAATAAGGCCCGGTAAGGGCCTTATTTATATCGGAGATGACACATGCAAGTTGAAATTTTGCCTTTTAAAAGCAGTTACTTAAAAGGTGCGTTAAACGTGTGGAATGAAGTAGTTCTTGAGGGTAAAGCTTTTCCTCAAACTGAAGTTCTTAATGAGAAAACCGGCTATGACTTTTTTATGGCGCAGTCTTTTTCCGGAGTTGCGGTTGAGAAAACAACTAATGAAGTAGTAGGAGTATATATTCTTCATCCGAATAATGTAGGAAGATGTTCTCATATATGTAATGCAAGTTATGCCGTAAAATTGGAATTGCGCGGCAATCGTATAGGGAAAATGCTGGTTACTGACTGTATAGAAAAGGCACGGGAATTATCTTTTAGAATTTTGCAGTTTAATGCGGTTGTAGCTTCAAATAAGAGAGCATTGGCTTTATATGAAAGTTTAGGCTTTATTCGTCTTGGTATCCCTCCGGGAGGTTTTTTAAATAAGGATAATGTTTATGAGGATATAATTCCGCATTATCTTATTTTGTAATTTATTTTACGAAATATAAAATACGCTAATAAAAACTGAATTAAATATATTCATTTGTAATGCAATGCATTGGTAATAAATAAAGTATTTTAAGTAATCATTTAATAAAAATTATTGGTTATTTGATTAAAAGATAATTAAAGTATTTTTATTAAAGACACTTAATATAAAACGCTTGAATTTTATTAATAATGTTTGTATAAATGACAATACAGCAGATTGAGTTCAATCTTCTAGAATTTTATTTCATGGTTTGTTTGTACAGGTAAGTGTATGGAATTAAATATTCGTAATCTTTCTAATTCCCGTTTTATTAAGAGTGCAATTAAGGGTGCAACTTTTGAGCAGCTTAATACTATTCGTGAAAAGGTAAACTTTGTTGTTGAAAGCTTGATTGAAGACGCAAAAGCTCAGGAAGAAGAAGCAAAAGCTCGTCTTGATAAGATTGCTAAGATTAAAGAAGACTTATTAAGCCAGGGTTTAACTATTGAAGACTTGGTTTCTTTGGAGCCTGCTAAGGTAAATAAGGGTAGAAAGTTCCCGCCTAAATATCGCTTTACCGATGAAAACGGTCAGGAGCGTACCTGGTCAGGTCAGGGTGCAAGACCCCGCGCTTTACAGAAACTTTTAAATGAAGGTCATAGCCTTGAAAGTTTCTTAATTCACGATTAATAAAATGTTAGGGCGCGAAAAGCGCCTTAATTATTTTCTGCAGAATATATTAGAACGTAATTAATTAGTTCATTGATCCATCAATATATTAAGACT